>JBAWEN010000320.1:0-6461 GCA_049591215.1 Methylocystis sp.
GTTGTCGGCCGCGCGCGCGGGCGCCGCCGCCAAAGCGAGCGACAGCGCGAGCGCCGAGGCGGAGAGTTTTACAAAAGCATTCATATGGTTCGTTCCTGTTGCGAGAGGCGAGCGGAGAAACTCATCCGCGCAGATGCGCGTTGAAGAAATCGATGGTGCGGCTCCAGGCGAGCTTCGCCGCCGCCGCGTCGAAGCGAGGCGTCGTGTCGTTGTTGAAGCCGTGCTGAACGCCGGGGTAGATGAAGGCCTCGTATTTGACGCCCGCGGCCTTCAGCGCCGCCTCATAGGCCGGCCAGCCCGCGTTGATGCGATCGTCATTGCCGGCGTATTGGATCAACAACGCCGCCTTGATCTTGGCGACGTCTTCGGCCGGCGGCTGCGCGCCGTAAAATGGAACTGCCGCCGCGAGATCTGGAAGTTGCGTCGCCAGATAATTCGCGACGCCGCCACCGTAGCAGAAACCGACGACTCCGACCTTGCCATTGCCTTCGGGCAACGCTTTCAGCACGCGCGCGGCGAGGATGAAGTCCTTGCGGGTCTTGGCCTGATCGAGCTTGGGGAACAGTTCGCGCGCCTTGTCCTCGTCGCCGGGATAGCCGCCGAGCGGCGCGAGCGCATCGGGCGCGAAGGCGATGAAATTGTCGAGCGCGAGACGCCGCGCGATGTCCTCGATGTGCGGATTGAGGCCACGATTTTCATGTAAGACAAGCACGGTCGGCAACTTGCCTTGCGCTTTCGCCGGCTCCACCAGATAACCCTTCACGGTTCCATAGCCCTCGGGCGAGGGATATTCGACGAACTTTCCGACAATGCGCGGATCGTCCTTGGCGACCTGCTCAGCCTCGGCGAAGCGCGGGTTCAGCGCTTCCAGCAAGGCGCCCGCGCCGACGCCGCCCGCGGCGAATTTCTTCGCGCTTTCAAGAAAGCCGCGACGGTTGGTCAGGCCATGCACATAGCGGTCGAAGAGTTTCAGAACCTCGGGGTGAAAATCATTGGCGGTCAAGCGGGTCATATGCTTGGTTCCCTCTTCATGGTCGTGGTCGCGCCTCATCGGGCGATGGTTTTTTTGTAGATATCGTGACAGGACTTGCACAATTGCGTCGTCTCGCGCGCCGCGGCGGCGGCGGATTCGAAGTCGTTTTGCTCGACGAATTTTAGCGCGTCGGCGATGCGTCGCGAGCCTTCCCTCGAAATTTTCACGGCGTCGTCCGCGCCGTTCTTCGCGAAAAACGCCTCGGTGTATTTGAAGCCTTCCTGAAGGACAGCGGCGTCGTCCCGGGCGGCGTCGGCATTTTTCGCGGTGATGTCGGGCTCGAAATATTTAATGGTCTTGTCGAGATCGCGCATCAGATCGTCGTCATAGCCGCGGAAGTCGATGGCGGCGATCACGGGTCCGCAACTCAGCATGACGCATATCGACAATAGAGTGACCACCTTCATGCGCATCGTTCTGTTTTTCCTTCTCGCCTTCGCCGCCCGTCGGTCAGCGCGTCACGGTTAGCCTCGCCCGCATGCGCGAATGGATTCCGCACGAGACCTCGATCAGTCCGGGTTCGTCGAGCACGACGGCAAAGCTCTCATCCTGGTCGAGTTGACCGTCGGAGCGGAATTGTTCCTTCTCGCCGAGCGCGCCGACGACGGAGTGCGGTAAGTGGTCGCGATTGACGAAGACAACCTCGGTTCCGACCGTCACGCTAAGTTGCGCGGGGACGAAAGACAGATCTTCGATCGACACCGAGATGGACGGCGCGGCCATCGCTCGCGGCGCAAATGGGCCGGCGGCGGCGAGCGCCGCGCAGCCCATCAACGCCGAGATGACGAAACCTCTCGTCATCGATTAGGCGAGGATGTCCTTCACAACCTTGCCGTAAACGACCGTCGGACGTTCGGAGCGGCCGCTGTGCAGGAAGGTCGTCTTCAGATGGTCCAGTCCGAGCAGTTGGAGGACGGTCGCATGAACATCATAGGTGTCGACGGGGTTCTCGACTGTCTTCAGGCCGATTTCGTCCGTCTGGCCATAACTGAAGCCATGTTTTAGGCCGCCGCCCGCGAGCCACTGCGTATAGCCCCAGGGATTATGGTCGCGCCCGTCGCCGCTCTGCCCATAGGGAGTGCGGCCGAACTCCGAGGTCCACACGACCAGGGTATCATCGAGCAGACCGCGCGCCGCGAGATCCGTGAGCAGGCCGCCGATCGGCTTGTCCACCGCCCTGGTGTGGGCGCTGTGGTTGGGAACGAGCCGCGAATGGGCGTCCCATGACCTGCCGTCCGGATCGGTCCCGGCTTTCTCCAGCGGACCGGAGACAACCTGAATGAAGCGAACGCCGCGCTCGACCAGACGACGGGCGCGCAGCAGCACCTCGCCGTATTCCTTCGCATCCTCGTCATTCAGTCCATAAAGCTCCTTGGTGGCGGCGGTCTCCTTGCTGAAGTCGACGGCTTCCGGCGCCGATGTCTCCATGCGATAGGCCAGTTCGTAGGAGCGCGTGCGCGCCGCGAGTTCGCTGTCGTCGGGACGCTCCTTGGAGGCGATGTCGTTCAGCCTGTGCAGCAGATCGAGATTGTCGCGCTGCTGCTCGGCCGAAATCAGCTCGGGCCGCGAGAGGTTGAGAATCGGCGATGCGCCGGGGCGGAAAGCGGTGCCCTGATAGACCGCCGGCAGGAAGCCCGAATTCCAGTTCACCGAGCCAGCGCGCGGCTCACGCTGGCCGCTGTAGAGCACGACATAGGGAGGCAGGTCCGGATTGGCGGAGCCCAGCGCATAGGAAATCCAGGCGCCGAGCGACGGCCGCCCGGGGTTAACGTCGCCGGTGTTCAGTTTCAGGATCGAAATGTCGTGCGTGGCGCCGATGGTCACGCTCGACTTGATGAAGGTGAGCTTGTCGGCGTGCTGCGCGATATTGGGCACCCAATCCGAGAACCAGGCGCCGCTTTCGCCATATTGCTTCCATGCGCGCTTCGACTCGAACAGCTTGCCGACGCCGCCCTGCGTGCTGGTCTTGATCCCCTTGAGGAAGGATTCCGGCACTTCCTGACCGTTAAGTTTGACGAGATCCGGCTTGTAATCATACAGATCGAGCGTGCTGGGCGCGCCGTCCATATGCAGCCAGATGACCGATTTGATCTTGGGCGCGAAGTGCGGCTGCTTGGGCGCCAACGGATCAACGAAGCCTGCCGCCTGAGCGGTCGGCACGGAGAACACGCCGCCTCCCGGCATGAAGCCGTTCAGCGCGAGACCGCCAAAGCCGTAGCCAACATTGAAGAGCCAATCACGGCGAGATTGCTTGCTCATGATGTCGTTTCCTTTTCTTTACGTTCGGTTTCCGTGTGTCAGAAGCGGTAGACAAACTCGTTGGAGTTCGCGACGGCGTGGACGAGATCGACAAAAGCCGAGGCCCGCAGCGGATCGGCGACCTTGAGGCCCTTGCCGATGGGAACGGCGATTGTCAGCTTGCCGTCCGCCGCGCGATCGACGACGACCTTCTCGTGGCTGTCGAGGAACTCCTTGAGGAGCGCCCTTTCGCCATCGTTGGGCTTGCGCGAGAACAGGATCTGATAGAGCCGATCGATCTGCGCTCCTTCATCCGGCCCGGCCTCGGCGATCACCCGGCCCGCCAGAGCCTGAGACCACTGGAACACGGTGTCGTTGTTGATCAGCGTCAGCGCCTGCAGCGGCGTCGTGGTCACGTCGCGCTTGCTATGCGCCAGCTGGGCGTTCGACATGTCGAAGGTTTCCAGAAGCGGATAGGGAACGCTGCGCCGCGTGAAGACATAGATGCTGCGGCGGTTTTGATCCTGCGGGTTTTTCGACACCACCCAGGCCGGGCCGGCGTTCAAATTGGCCGGAACGGGCGGGAACACGCTCGATCCACCAATCTTGTCCACGAGCTGGCCGGCGACCGCCAGATAGGAGTCGCGGATCTGCTCGGCGTCGAGACGCTTGCGCGGGAACACGGCGAGCAGCTTGCCGTCCGCGTCGGCGCTCGCGACATCCTCGCGTGGCTCCGACGACTGGCGATAGACGCTCGACAGCAGGATCTGACGATGAAGCTTCTTCACGCTCCACCCGTCCTTGACGAAGTTGTCCGCCAGATAATCGAGCAGTTCGGGATTGGTCGGCTTGTCGCCGGCCTTGCCGAAGTCGCTAACCGTTCCGATGATTCCCTTGCCGAAATATTCGTTCCAGATCCGGTTCACATACACGCGCGCGGTGAGCGGATTGGTCGGGCTGGCGAGCCAGTTCGCCAGCGCCAGACGGCGGCCGGACGACGTTTCGGTCGGCTTGATGTCCGGCTTTTCGCTGCTGAGCGCCTCGGGGAACGCCGGCTGCACTTCATCGAGTTTGCGCTCATGATTGCCGCCGAAAAAGATGTAGGTCGGCGGCGCGTCGGGGTGGCCGAGTTCGGTCGCGCTCGTGAGGGTGACAGAACCCTTGTTCGGTCGGAGATTGTCGAACTTTCTCAACTCCGCCGTTAGCTTGCGATATTCTTCCGCCTTCTTGAGATATTCGGGATTGTAATCCTTCGCTTCCTTGTCTTCGCCCGCATAGCGGAAATAGCCCGCCAAAGTGTCATCGTCGGTGACGACCACGAGGCGATGATTGACCCAGCGGTCGAGAGCGTTCCAGTCGCTCGAAGGCTTGAAGATCGACTCACGGCTGTCGGTCAGATAGCGCTCCTTGTGATAGTTCAGCGCCTGCTCGCGAACACTGTCGATGAGCTCCTTCTGCTTGGCCTTGATGTCCTTGACCGCCTCTTCCCACTTGGCTTGCTGCGCCTCGAAGCGCTTCTCTTCATCGCCCTTGCCGGCGACGGGAGTCTTCTCGTCGATGGCCGTGTTGGCGAAGAACGCCTGGAGCGAGAAATAGTCCTTCTGCGTGAGCTTGTCGTATTTGTGATTGTGGCAGCGCGCGCAGGCGACCGAGGTCCCCAGAACCGCGGTGCCCAGCGTGTCCACGATGTCGGTGGTGATCTGATATTTGCGCTGCACGAGATCGCGCGAGTTGCTGTTGTCCGCGTAGAGGCCAAGGAAGCCGGTGGCGGTCAAGGCCTCCTGATCGCCAGGCGCCAATTCGTCGCCCGCGACCTGCTCCTGGAGGAAGCGCGAATAAGGCTTGTCCGAATTGAACGCGTTGATCACATAGTCGCGATAACGATAGGCGTTGGGGCGGGTCTGATCGCCTTGGAAACCAGCGCTGTCGGCGTAGCGCACGAGATCGAGCCAGCGACGCGCCTGACGTTCGCCATAGCGCGTCGACGCAAGCAGGCGATCCACCAATTTTTCGTAGGCGTCCAGCGAAGCGTCGTTGACAAAGGCGGCGACCTCATCCGGCGTCGGGACAACGCCCCAAACGTCGAGCGTGGCGCGGCGAACGAAGGTCGCGCGATCGGCGTCCGGCGACGGCTTCAAGCCCTTCGCTTCGAGCTTGGAGAGAATGAATGCGTCAATTGGCGTGCGCGCCCATTCCTTCTGCTTGACGACGGGCACGAATTGCGCCTGAACGGGTTGCCACGCATAGGGGAGTCTGCTGGCCGCCGCGGGGGCCACGGCGGGAGCTTGCGTCGTTGCCGCCGGATCGGCTGGCTTCTCCTCGGCGGCGACGGCGATCGCCGCGGCCGACACGCTCAACATCAAAACCAGATATGTTTGCTTCATCGCATGCTTCATTTTCGCGCCCCGTCGATCGTTTTCCCTGAGCTTTTTCCCCGCTCCCGCGCGCCCGCAGCCTTCGCCTATTTCCGATCATTGGAGTAGGCATATTGTCGGATGCGCCAACTTTGGCCACTTCGGTCGCGGAAGTTAAGTCATATGTTTCATGCCATTAGAGCGGCTGCGCAGGCGTCGCCGCCGCGCTTCGCCTAGCGTGGAGGTCAGATTAGCTCAAGACCAAAAGTAAGTCTACCATGTTTATATGAATTAATTTGCCCGTCGGCTTGCGCCCACGCCGCCCGGCGCGGGAGGCGTCGCGCCCGACGGTCGCGTATTTGGGGAGAAATATGGGGAGGTTGGCGCCGCCACTGGCGATTGGGGCGCTTTCACCCGCGCCGGGCGAGAATTTTTATCTACATTTACATAGTAGCTAACTAGTTATAAAAAATCCCGGCCATAGGGCTCGCTCGCGGCGAAATCGATTTGCTATCGCCCCGATGACGCCATCCGAGCGGAAAGCGCTAAAGGGAGAAAGCGATGAAGCGAGTTGAATTTGTGGCAAGCGGCTTGGCTTTTGCCGCTTTGGCCGTCGCGCTTGCTCCATCCGCCGCGCAGACCGTCCGAGACTTCATTCGCATCGCGCCGGAGGACGTGCGCTTCAAAAGCCCGCTGGGAATTGGACCGGAGCAGGCGGTGCTGTTCGGCGATCCGTCGAAGCCTGGCCTCTATGTGATTCGCGTGCGCTTCCCGCCGGGCGCGCATTCGAACCCGCATTTTCACTCTCGGGATCGGCACGCGACGGTGATCAAGGG
>JBAWEN010000321.1:0-3743 GCA_049591215.1 Methylocystis sp.
TAGATCACCGTCGAGGCATAGAGCTCCATCGGGTTGTGATGCTCGATCGGAACGTAATATTCGCCGGCGTGGCGCACCGCCGCGGCGGCGAGCGCCTGCTCGGGCCTGCCGCGCGTCTTGGGCGGCGCGAACATCGCCTCGCCCGGATTGCCCGGAGGTTTCAGCGGAATGGCGGCCTCGCGCTGACAATGCACATCCGTGAAGTGCGCCTCCGTCTCGTACTCCACCAGCACCAGCGATGCCGCGAAACGCGCGATCTCCGACGTTTGCGCGACGACGAGCGCGATCGGCTGGCCGCTGAACATGATCCTGCCGTCGTAGAGCGGCCGGAACGGCGATCCCGCGGGCGCTACGTCGTCTTTATAAGCCTGATCGTTGTCCGCCATGGTCGGACGGTTCTCGTGCGTGAGCACGTCGAGCACGCCCTCGACGCGCAGGGCGGCGCCAAGATCGATGCGCGCGATGCGGCCCTTCGCGATTGTCGAGGTTGCAACGCTGCCGTAAACGAGGCCCGGCACGTTGAACTCGGCGGCATATTTGGCGGCGCCGGTGACCTTCGCGAAGCCGTCGACGCGGGATGTGGGTGTGCCGATGTAAGGCGTCATGGTCGTGCTCAGGCGATCTTCTTGGACGACTGCGACTGCGGCGTGCCGCGCGCGGCTTGCATGAGCGCGCGCGAAATGCAGCGGCGCGCCAGATCGATCTTGAAGCTGTTGTGCGCGTAACCTTTGGCGTCGCGCAGCAGCACGTCGGCCGCGTGAGCGAACGTCGCCGCATTGGCGCGGCGCCCCCGCAACGCGGCTTCGGCCGCTGGATCGCGCCAGGGCTTGTGCGCGACCCCCCCGAGCGCGAAGCGGCCGTCCTTGATGGTGTCGCCATCGAGCTCGAGCCCGACCGCGACGGAAACCAGGGCGAATGCATAGGAGAGCCGGTCGCGAATCTTCAGGTACGTATAGTTCGTGGCGAAGCCTTGTCGCGGCAGTTCGACCGCGGTGATGATCTCGCCAGCGTTGAGGTTGGCGTCACGTTGCGGCGTATCGCCGGGCAAGCGGTGGAACTCCGCGAACGCGATCACGCGGTCGCCAGACGCGCTGCTAACATGGACCTTCGCATCCAACAGCGCCAGCGCCACGCACATGTCGGATGGGTGCGTCGCGATGCAGGCGTCGCTGGCGCCGAGTATCGCGTGCATGCGATTCTGGCCGTCGATGGCGGAGCAGCCGCTGCCCGGCTCGCGCTTATTGCAAGGCGTCGCCGTATCGTAGAAGTAGCAGCAGCGCGTGCGCTGCAAGAGGTTGCCGCCCGTCGACGCCATATTGCGCAGTTGTTGCGAAGCGCCGGCCATGATCGCGCTGGCGAGAACCGGATAGCGCCCCTCGACAAGGGGGTGATAGGCGAGATCGGAGTTGCGTACGAGCGCTCCGATCCGGAGGCCGCCGCCCGGCGTGTTTTCAACCTGCTTCAGCGGCAGCCGCGTGATGTCGATCACTTTCGTCGGCCGCTCGACATCCATCTTCATCAAATCGATCAGATTGGTGCCGCCAGCGACGAATTTCGCGTTCGGGTCGCCAGCGATCTGGCGCACCGCGTCCGCGACATCGTTGGCGCGCGCATATCGGAAGCCGATCATGATCGCCCCATCACTTGCTGAATCGCCGCGACAATGTTGGTGTACGCGCCGCAGCGGCAGATGTTGCCGCTCATGAGTTCGCGGATGTCGTCCGCGGATTTCGCCCTGCCCTCCGCGATCAACCCGGCCGCCGAACAGATTTGCCCCGGCGTGCAGTAGCCGCACTGAAACGCGTCATGGTCGATGAACGCCTGCTGGAGCGGATGCAGCGCGCCGTCGGCCGCGAGCCCCTCGATCGTTGTGATCCGCGCGCCGTCGTACATCACCACGAACGTCAGGCACGAGTTGATGCGCCGCCCGTCAACGAGCACGGTGCAGGCGCCACACTGGCCTTGATCGCAACCTTTTTTCGTCCCGGTCAGGTCCAAATGCTCGCGCAACAGGTCAAGCAGCGTCACGCGGGGATCGAGCATGAGCGAATGAGGCGTCCCATTGACGGTCAGGCGCACCGAAACCGCCTCCGGCGTCGTCAAAGGTATCGGCGGCTGAGTCTCGCCGCGTTCACGAAGCGTAACTTCGACGGCGCCCGCCAATTTCTCCGCGTCGCGCCGCGAGCCTGGATTTTCGATTTCGGTCATGGCGCACGCTCCCGATCCTCTGCGCCGCATTCCCGCGAGCCGATAATCAGCACCCCCTAAAGGCCAGCACCGTCTCCCTGATCTTGGCGCGCGCGACGACTCCGACCAGCGGATGTCGCCCTGTCTTCATTTAATCGAGTTTTGTCAAAATCCATCCTCCCCAGACAATTTTTCAAACCGCGGCCATCGTCGAGGATGAAGCCAGCGCGCCACGCGGCATTCCCCTTTCCGCGGGAAGCGCTAGATCTTCTCTCATCGAGTCCAGCCGGGAGGGCGCAACGTGACGGGATTTTTACTCGTAATCTTCTATTTCGCGCTGGCGGCGTTCGCCGCTTGGATCATCATGCAGCCCAATCGCTTTGTCGTGACGCGCTGGACGATCGTCGACGCGCCGCCGCAAGAGGTGTTTCCCCAGATCGACGAGTTGCGCAATTGGCAGGCGTGGTCGCCCTGGGCGAAGCTCGATCCCGCCGTGACGAACACTTATGAAGGCCCCGCCGCGGGCGCCGGCGCGGTGTTCACGTGGTCGGGCGATAAAAAGGTCGGCGCCGGGCGCATGACGATCATCGACAGCCGGCCGTTCGAGAGCGTCGACATCAAGCTCGACATGAGCAAGCCCTTCAAGGCGTCGAACGACGTGTCGTTCCGGCTCTCGCCGCAGGAGAGCGGGCGCACGAAGGTCACATGGACCATGTCCGGCCCAAGCACGCTGGTCTCGAAAGCCATGGGTCTCGTCATGAATTTCGACAAGATGCTCGGCGCCCGGTTCGAGGCCGGCCTCGCCAATCTGAACGCGCTTGTCGCGAAGTAATTTCCGGCCTTGGCGATAGCAGCCCAATGGGAAACCGTCATTGCGAAGAGCGTAAGCGACGCGGCAATCCAGGGGCCGCCCAGTGCCCCTGGATTGCTTCGCCTTCAGCCCGCGATGACGGGAGCAACGCACGGCCTCGCGCGCGGCCTACAGGCGGTCGCGGGGAGTCGGCGGCGCGGGCTTTGGCGCCTTCTTGACCGTGACCGGCGGGCTTCCCTGTTTCGCGCCGGTCTCTTGCGCCGCGTCGTCACGATCCTCGCCTTTCTCGCCAGCCTCCAGGCGGCGGGCGCCGTGGAGCAAGCGACGCCCGCCGCGAACATGCGGGACGCGCAGGCCCATTTCATCCAGTGTTTTCGGGCGCCCGCGGGAATGGAAAACATGCAGGGCGCGTTTCACTATTCCCTCAACCGCGAAGGCGGACTAATCGGCCCGCCGCGGATCGCCTAGCTAAAACTCGATAAGCCCCATCAGAGCCAAAAGCAGCTCGAAGCGCGCCTGATCGAGGCCTTCGACCGCTGCATTCCGGTCCCGCTCACCAGGGAAATGTCACTGTTGACGCCGGGCAACGTGCTTTACTTCAGGTTCGGCGCCGCGCCCAGAAGAGGCAAGGACAAGTCGCGGCCGGTCTTCAACGGCCCGCTCGACTGAGCCAAGGGCTTTAAACTCAAGCCCCTTTCTCCGGCTCCATCACCGCGCCGTCGCCCCGAGTCAGACGCGCCACGAA
>JBAWEN010000322.1:0-4076 GCA_049591215.1 Methylocystis sp.
CGTTCAAACTCACGGACATGCAGACCGACTATATTCTCGACACTCGCCTTCGCGCCCTGCGCAAGCTCGAGGAAATGGAGCTGCGCAAGGAAAACGCGGAACTGACCAAGGAGCGCGCCGAGGTCGAGGGGCTTCTCGCCGACGAGCCCAAGCAATGGCGCGCCATCACCGCGCAAATCCGCGAGTTGAAGAAGACATTCGGCCTGCAGACAAAGCTTGGGGCGCGGCGCACGACGTTCGAGGACGCGCCGGAGACCGGGGACCTCGATCTGACGGAAGCGATGATCGAGCGCGAGCCGATCACCATCGTGGTCTCGCAAAAGGGCTGGATTCGCTCGCTCAAGGGCCATGTCGCCGATGTGTCGACCCTGCCCTATAAGGGCGACGACGCGCTGGAGACGGCGTTTTTCGCGCAGACCACCTCCAAGATTCTGGCCTTCGCCTCCAATGGCAAGGTTTTCACGCTCGACGCCGCCAAATTGCCGGGCGGACGCGGCCATGGCGAGCCGATCCGGCTGCTCGCCGACATCGACGAGGACGCCAGCATCATTCGGGTGGCGCCCTATACGCCGGGAGCTTCGCTGCTGCTCATCGGCGACGACGGGCGCGGTTTCGTCGTCGCCGAAGATGATTTGATCGCGACGACGCGCAAGGGCCGCGCCGTGCTCAACATCGACGCGCCAGCGCGGCTGAAAATCGTCGCGGCGGCGCAAGGCGATCACGTCGCGATCATCGGCGAAAACCGCAAGCTGCTGGTGTTTGCGCTCAGCGAGGCGCCGCGCATGGCGCGCGGCAAGGGTGTGCGGATGCAACGCTATAAGGACGGCGGCGTTTCCGACGCCAAGGTGTTCGCAATGAATGAAGGCTTGAGCTGGACCGATTCCTCCGGCCGCGTGTTCAACGTGGCCAGCGCGGAGCTGAAGGACTGGCTCGGCCATCGCGCCGAGGCCGGACGCCTGCCGCCGCGGGGATTTCCGAAGAACAACAAGTTTGGGTGAGCGGGAGACGGGGAGAGGAGCGGAAACAACGATTGTCCCTCCCCCTTTTACAATTTTAGGTCATACCAAGGAGGCATATTTTCTATAGAGAAGCGTTGGTCTGAAAAAGGGTAAGCCCAGCTTGGCAATTGAAGTGATTGAAGCTCGGCATAGGCAATTGCCCCGATTAGTGGATAATTGCTCTCGGAGGACCAATTTTGTTCTCGCTCCTTCGGCGACATGACGCCATCGCCTTTCCGCTTAAAGAAGCGCGCGAAAGAATATCTTTGCCCGGCGCACATCGCGGCTTTGTGTGCTTCAAACAAAGCTTCACGAATTTCGTGGCTTTGGTCAGCGAGGCAGAGCTCCAATAATGGTACCCTTATCTCACCTTTACCGGAATTATGGGTATAATTACTATACGACCAGAAACCAAAAGGAAATTCAACATCCTCCTGATCAAAGCTCAACTCAACTAATATGAATTTTGGAGATGTTATTACTCCGCCAATCTCGAACTTACTTTTGTCGCTCATCGGCTCAGAACCGCTACTGCTACCAAAACAGAGATGCTTGCTTGCACTTGTGATTTGCACACTGAATGATCTAGATGCGATGATGTGTTCAATTATCTTGTCATCCCACGAGACACCCACTGGATTATTGACGGGCACCCTTTTTTTAAAGAACATCTGAGCCTCCAGAAAAGATCGCGCCGCTATTTACGAACTTAAGAACCTTCGCTTTCAAGGGCAACGAACGCTCCGGTGAAGAAGAGACACCCTTGGCTAAAAAAACAGTCTCTTTGCAAAGCGTGTTTTGATTCATCGGAAGCGCCCAGAATTTGCATGGCGGTTGGGTGGGCGAACTTGGATAACATTTTGAAGCCGAGCGAATAATTGTTGAAGAATTCAGTTCCACAATCATTAGCTGCATGAGCAACCCGTTTATAAGACCCTTCCAAACTTTCAATCCCTTCTGCCGCAGCCCGCTGAGATAAGTCTTGCTTTTCGCTCGTAAGCGGCCTGATCCAATCAGAGGATTGCGCCGTTATTTGGCCCCATTTTTCGAAAACACTCAAAATATCGAGTACGTCGCGGCCCGCGTCTTCATAGAGACGCCGCGCATTTTCTCTGCTCTTTGTGAAATATGTAGACCATACCGATAATTCCAAAATATTTCGTGCCCGCCAAGCGAGTAGTGAAGCATCATTATTTCGCTTCTCGTCGTAGGCGTCTTTTAGCAAATAATACTCTGATAACACTTGGTAACACAAAGAGCCAAATGTCTGTACGTACCACTCATTGCCTACGCCTGGCTTTGCAGCCAGACGCTCGATCTTCACGTTCATGGCGGCCCACCTGCCTGATGTCTTAATAGCGGCCGCGTCATCAATAAATTTCCTGAATTCATGGTTCATACGACACGCTCCTCAGAACGTCCCTGCCTATAAAATATAGGCATGTCATATTCTACATCTCATAGGTGCAGGAGCAAAGTTGCACAATCCAACTTTTTGGAACGTGCCCGCCGTGATTCGTACAACGTTATTTTGGGGAGCATCATCGATCTCCGAGGAAATCGACCGGGTAAAACTACGCGCTTGACGCATTTTCGTCACCCAGCACACGTCGCCCCTCGCGAACGCACCTGCGTGCTGGTCTCCCGCAGCGTCGACGCCACGCCCGTCTTCGCGAGAATTGGCGCGGCGCCCGGCCTCCATGTTCCAGATACGCCCGAACAGGAGCATTTCGCGTCGCTTTTCGCGTCAACTCGCGACATATCCTCTGTATAATCGGCTCGCCTCGCAAAAAAGAATCGCTCATGCCCGTTCGCCGTCTCGATCCCATTCTCGTCGACCGCATCGCCGCCGGCGAAGTGGTCGAGCGGCCAAGCTCCGCCGTCAAGGAACTGATCGAAAACGCGCTCGACGCCGGCGCCAAGCGCATCGACGTCGCCATTGAGGACGGCGGCCGCAAACTCATCCGCGTGATCGACGATGGATGCGGCATGGACGAGCACGATCTTGCGCTCGCCATCGAGCGCCACGCCACCTCCAAGATTCCAGACGGCGATCTCACGCACATCGGGACGCTTGGCTTTCGCGGGGAGGCGCTGCCCTCCATCGCCGCCGTCTCGAACCTCTCCATCGACACGCGCGCGCAAGGGGCGCCGCACGGCTTCGCGATTCATGTCGAGGCCGGCGAAAAGCGGGCGTTGCGCGCCAGCAACTGGCCGCGCGGCACGCGCATCGAGGCGCGCGACCTCTTCGCAGCGACGCCGGCGCGGCTCAAATTTCTCAAGACCGACCGCGCGGAAACGGCGGCCGTCGCCGATGTCGTCAAACGCCTAGCGATGGCGCACGCCGACGTGCGCTTCGCGTTTTCGTCGGGCGGCGGCGCCGGCTTCGATTATGCCGCCTGCGAGCCGGATAGGGCGCCCGAAGAACGCCCGTCCTTGGAGACGGGCTATGAGACGGGCCGAGCGCGTCGGATCGCGCAAGTGCTCGGCGAGGAGTTCGTCGCCAATGCGATTTTGATCGACGCGGCGCGCGGGGATTTTCGCCTCGCCGGACTCGCGGGGCTGCCGACCTACAATCGCGCCAATGCGCAAATGCAATATGTCTACGTCAATGGCCGCCCGGTGCGCGACAAGCAGCTTTCCGGCGCGATGCGCGCCGCCTATCTCGATTTTCTCGCGCATGACCGGCATCCCGCGCTGGTGCTGTTTCTGGAGGGCGATTACGCCGCCATCGACGTGAACGTGCATCCGGCCAAGGCCGAGGTGCGCTTTCGCGATCCAGGACTCGTGCGCGGGCTCGTGGTCGGCGCGCTCAAGCAGGCGCTCTCGGGCGCGCTGCATCGCGGCTCGAACAGCAATGCTTCGAGGGCGCTCGATATGATCTCCGCGGGGGGCGCGACACGGCGGGATTGGCGGCCGGCGCCGCCAGCGAATTGGGACGCGCGGCTCTCGCCCAACGCGCCGCCCGAGTTCGCGCGGCAAGGCTTCGCGGAAGGCGCGCAAGCGAGCTTCACACCCGGTCCGCCCGCCGCCGACACCAGCGCGCAGATCGCCGCCATCTCCCCGCAAGACCTGGAC
>JBAWEN010000323.1:0-2116 GCA_049591215.1 Methylocystis sp.
GCCGCTTATCATGCGGCGGGCAATTGATCAGGAACGTTCAATTAGCTTGGCGATTTTGCCGGCCGCGACCGCGGCGCCGTCCTCGCTGGCGATCACGCCTGCGGAATCCCGCGCCCGATGGGCGTAATCCGGCGTCTTCAGCAAAATCCGCAGCTCCCGCGCGAGCTTTTCCGCCGAGATTGTCCGCCCGTCGAACGCCCTCGCGAGTCCGAGACGAACGAGACGCGCCGCGTTATCGGGCTGGTCGGCGAGAAACGGCGTCACGAGTTGCGGCTTGCCGGCCCGTAGCGCCTGCGCGCTAGTGCCGACGCCGCCGTGATGGACGACGAGGCAGGCGCGCGGAAACAGCTGCGCATGAGGCACATAGGCCGTGACAAAAGCCCCAGCGGGCGCGCCTTCGCGCAGGTGCGCCACGTCATCGCCATGGGCGAGCACGACCGCGCGCAAGCCGACGCTGCTCGCCGCCGCCATGCAAGCGCGATAATAATCGCCGCCGCCTTGCGCGACGAAACTGCCTAGCGAGAACACGACCGGCGGCGGTCCCGACGCCAGAAACTCATCCAGCGCGTGCGCCTCTTCTTCTTCGGGCGGCGGCCCGCGGTCGTAAAAGGTCTGGCCGGCGATCAGAATGTCGGGAGAGTGATCGGGCCGTGGCGGCGCCAGCAACTTTGAGTGCAGCGCAATGGTTTTGACTCCAGGCGCCGCGCCGGCGAACAGGTCGAAACCGCCGCGGCGCGGCAGGCCGACCTCGCGCCGAAACTTTCTCAAAGGCGCCGCCCAAAGAGCGGCGCCCCAGGCGAAGGCGCGCAGCAGCGCGCGGTTGTAGGTCAGCGCGAGCGCATGGCGCGGCGCGGCGACGAAGGGCGCGCGCGTGCCCAGCGGCGGATCATAGGCTGAGTAAAGCATCAACGGCGAAAGCGTGACGACGAACAGCGGCAGCCCGCGCTTTTCCGCCGCCGCGTGAGCGGCGAAGGCGAGGGAATGCGCAACCACCGCGACGGCGCCCTCGCTCGCCGCGTAAAGCTGCTCAAAAGCCTCGTGAAGGAATGGAAAGATCAGCCGCTGGAACAAAAAGCCGTCGTCCGCGCTCATACGCCGTGCGATCTCGCCGAGATCCATTCCGAGCCGTTCCGTCGCCTCCTCCAGATCCGGACGAATGGCGGCGAAGCACAGGCCTTCCTTGATGATCAAATCACGATAGGTTTCGGAGGTCGCGACGACGACCGCGAAGCCCTCCCGCTGCAGCGCCTGCCCCAGCGCGACGAAGGGATAAAGATCGCCGAGCGATCCGAAAGTGGCGATCAGAATCTTGGGCAGCGCCGCGCGCATGTGGGGAACTCGGACAGAGGAGTTTGAAATCTAGAGTTAAAGCCCGTCATTTTCAAAGAAAGGCGTTCGGCGCGAGAGAAAGGTTCGGCGTGAGCAGGTTTGCATTGCCACCCCGCGCCCACCGAAACGCCACATGGAGGCCGAACGCTCTCCTATTTATGGTGTTCGCATATGTAGGCTCGTTTGCTTCCCCAGCATGACCCACTTTTGAAAACTTTGCCCAAATCCCGGCTTCCCAAGGTCGCCAGCCATGTTCTCCCGTGGTCATGGGAGATCGTCAAGGGTTTCTCGCCGAGCGCAAAAGTTACTCGCTGTTGCTTTGTCCAAGAAACTTGGCACGATCGGTCGATAAGAACACGTCTATCCACTTTGACAAGACAGTCGCTGGTTGATTCGTTGACCCTGGACTTGGGCTCTTTCTCGACCCTACTAACATTCTCGATATCGCCGGCGTTCTCCACGTCGCCGGCTTTTTCGACCTTGCTGGTCGAAGGCTCTGAACTCGAGTCCAGATTTAGCGGCGGCGCCTGGTCGAACAATAGTTTTGGCTTCGTCGCGACTTCCTCGATCGGCGCCAAGACATAGCCGGGATCATCATGTTTGGCGCCGGTCGGCTCCTGCGCCGGCGGCGTGCTCGGCGTCGTTTCTGGCGACGCCGGAGCGCCGATCGGCGCGGACGAGACGCCGCGATCGTCGGACGAGACGTCAGCGGGTTGTGTGTCGACGAGGGAAGCGTTTTGAGCGGGCCGGTCGGCGTCCGCCATTTCTTCCGGTTGCTGTCTGACTC
>JBAWEN010000324.1:0-2036 GCA_049591215.1 Methylocystis sp.
GAGCCCGGCGCCGGCTGGGGAAAGGCGGTCGAGCGCGCGGTGTGAAAAGTCATATTGCCTTCCACCTTCTGCGCGATCTGATGAATGTGGCCATTGAGCACGGTCACCGAGCCAAACCGCGCGAGAAGCTTTAGCGCCTCGGCGCTGTCCTGGGTGCCCCAGCCCCATTCCGGAGCCACGACCCAGAGGGGAAGATGCGCGAAGACGACGATCGGCGTCGACGCGCTCCTGGTCTTCAGATCGCCGGCGAGCCACGCCAATTGTTCGGCGCCGAGATTGCCCATGCCGCCGGCCTTGAGGTCGTAAACATTGACGAGACCAACGAAATGCGCGCCGCCGTGGTCAAAGGAATACCACCCTTTGCCCTGGGAAAGCTTGCCGTAGCGGGCGAGATAGGCCGCGCCGTTGTTCTCGTCGATGACGTCGTGTTCTCCCGGCACGTAATGCACGTCGAGCTTGGCGGCGCCGATCAGTTGATCCGCGTCGTCGAATTCGTTCGGCTTCGAGAGATGGGTGATGTCGCCGGTGTGAATCATGAAGGCGGGCTTGTAAGGCAGTCCGCCGATCTTGCCGATGGCCTCGGTCAAAGTGGCGTTCGGATTGGGATTGGCCGGCTTGTTGAAGCCGATGTGGCTGTCGGAAATCTGGACGAAGGAGAAGCCCGTCGCGGCCGCCTCCGCCGAGCCGATGAGCCTTGAGGCGGGAACGCCGCCATTCAGCGTCCAGACGAGACCGGAGCCGGCCCAGGCCGCGCATTTGAGCGCTTGCCTGCGGTCGAGTGATGTGTCGTCATCATGTTTCATTATCGTCTCCTGTAAGCCAGCGGAACGCCGGTCACGTCAGGAGACTCTGGCAAGAGCGGGTTTATTCCCGGGAGGCGAATTTTTTTCGGCGCCGCCTGGATCGCGAGAAGAAAGGCCCCATGACCGCCGACGCGCAAGAGGAGACGCTGCGCTTTCTCGCCTCGCTCGACGGCGGCGGCGAGATTGTTTCGACGCATATTTCGCGCGTCGTCTTGGGCCGAACGCGCGCGTTCAAATTAAAGCGCGCGGTCGCCTTTCCCTATCTCGATTTCTCTACGCCGCCAAAACGGCTCGCCATGTGCGAGCGCGAGGTCGCGCTCAACCGGCGCACCGCGCCGACGCTCTATCGTGGCTCGCGGCGCGTCACCCGCGAGGCGGATGGCGGTCTCGCGCTCGATGGCGCGGGCGAACTTGTCGACGCCATCGTCGAAATGCGCCGCTTCGACGATGGCGCGCTGCTCGAATCCTTCGCCGCGAGGGGCGCGCTGTCGGCGCAAATCATCGAACAGCTCGCGCGAAAAATCGCCGCCTTTCACGACGAGGCGGAAATCATTCGGGAAGGCGGCGGGAGCGAGGCGATGCGCCGCATCGTGCTGCTCAACCAGAAGAGTCTGCGCGACTTTCCACCGGCGCCGCCTGGCAACATAGAGACCCATGACGCGCGGCTGCGCGCGCTGTTGCAAACGCATGGCCCGCTGCTCGACGCGCGCCATGCGCGGGGCAAGACGCGCCATTGCCACGGCGATCTGACCTTGCGCAACATCTGCATCGTCGACGGCGCGCCGACGCCCTTCGATTGCATCGAATTTTCCGACGAGCTCGCGGCGATCGACGTCCTCTACGATCTCGCCTTTCTGCTGATGGATCTCCATCGCGTCGGGCAAGGCGGGCTGGCCAATTTCGCGCTCAACCGCTATCTCGATTGGCGCGACGAGTGCGACGGCTTGGGGCTGCTGCCGTTTTTCATGTCGCTGCGCGCGACGATCCGCGCGCATATCGGCGCCGCGCAAAATAAGCCCGACGAAGCGCTCGGCTATTTCGATCTCGCGCGCGAATTGGCGCGGGACGGCGCGCCTTGCCTCATCGCGATCGGCGGCTATAGCGGCTCCGGCAAGTCCAGCGTCGCGGCCGCGCTGGCGCCGCTGATTGGCGCCGCGCCCGGCGCGCGCACGCTGAGCAGCGACCGGCTGCGCAAAAGGCTGCACGGCGCCGAGCCGACGCGGCGCCTGCCGA
>JBAWEN010000325.1:0-6875 GCA_049591215.1 Methylocystis sp.
CCCGGCTGATGGCGCAGGCCGAGGGCGTCGTCGCTCTGACCGGCGGCTCCGACCGCGTTCTGGAGGCGGCCGAACTGCTGGCGCGCGGACAGGCGCGGCGTCTCCTCATTACCGGCGTCAACCGCGCGACGCTGGGCGCCGATCTCGAAAAAATTCTCCCCGTGTCGAAAGACCTGTTCTCCTGCTGCGTCGATCTCGGCTATCGGGCGCGGGACACCGCAGGCAACGCGCGCGAGACACGCGACTGGGCGCGCGAGCGCAACATCAAGGGACCATTGATCGTCGTCACCTCGAATTACCACATGCCGCGCGCCCTGGCGGAACTGTCGGCGGCGATGCCCGGCGTGGCGCTCTATCCGTTTCCGGTGGTCAGCGAACATGTGAACGTCGCCGACTGGACCCGCGACAAGAGCGTGCTGAGATTGCTCATCCGCGAATATCTCAAATATTTGCGCGCGCTCGCGCGAACCAATTGGGAGCGCTTCGCCAGCGGCGGCATAAGCGTCGATGACGACGAGGCGGCGTCGGGGCCGGGCGGGCGCTGGTCTTAAACCGCGGTGGGGGCTTCTAGCTTTTCGCGGCGAAGAGATCGCGCCAGGCCGGCAGGGCGCCGTCGCAGGGCAGCGCGGTCGCCTCGAAAATTGCCCGGGCGATGGCCCGCGCCAGCGTATCGGCGGCGATCATCCCGATTTCCGCGAGGTCGCGCGGCTCCGGCGGGCGGGCGCATCGCGCCGTCGAGGCCGCGAAGACGATGTCGCCGTCAAGCGCGGCATGGCTCGGCCGAAGCGCATGCGCCATTCCGTCATGCGCCTGCACGGCGAGGCGCTTGGCCTGCGATTTGGTCAGCGGCGCGTCGGTGGCGACGATGGCGATGGTGGTGTTCTCCAGACGATCGGTTTGCAGCCGCATATCGAGCGCCGACCTTGGAGCGGGCGTCGGCCAGCCGAGGCCGCCGAACTCGGCGCCGCGTTCGAACGGCGCGGCCCAAAAGTGCGGCCCGTCGCCGATCGTCGCCTGCCCCAGGCTGTTGACCGCGACAATCGCCCCGACGCGATAGCCATTGGACGTGACCGCGCTGGCCGAGCCCAGGCCGCCCTTCAAATTGGCCGTGTTGGCGCCATGGCCCGCGCCGGCGACGCCAAGCCCGAACATGCGCCCGGCGTTGGTCGCGGCCTCGAAGCCCAACTCCCAATAGGGCGGCTTGCGGCCCCAGTTCTTGTCGCCGCCATTGAGCAGATCGAACAGGATCGCGCCGGGAACGATCGGCACGCGCGCGGCGCCGATAGCGAAGCCGCGCCCCTGCTCCCGCAGCGCCGCGAGCACGCCGCCCATCGCGTCGAGCCCAAAGGACGAGCCGCCCGAGAGCGCGAGCGCGTCGATTCGCTCGACCGTCATTTCCGGCTCCAGCAAGGCCGTATCGCGCACGCCCGGCCCGCCGCCGTGAATGGCGATCGAGGCGACGGCGGGCTCGTCGAAAACGACGACCGTCACGCCCGAAGCCAGCTTGGCGTCCTCCGCGTTGCCGACGGCGAGGCCGGGAACGTCGGTGATCAGATTGAGGAGGCCAGGCATGCGTTAGCCCTCATGGTCGCGAAGCGAAGCGAGTCGATCGTAGTGGAAATCTTAACATTGATTGCCCGCGACGTGGAATGTCGCGAGCCGTGGCCCGCGAGCCTCTCATACGAGGGAGTATTTGAGTCCATCGATCGGACGGGCGGATTCGTCCTCGATGTCGGCGGAAAAGAACCAAAGCGCGCTTTTATGCAATAGCTTGAAGAACAGCTTATTCTTGCCCTTCTTTAGCTGAATTCTCGCGCGGTCCTGGCGCAGCCTCCAGTCGCGACGTTTGAAAGATTCGTGAACTTTCTCATCGTTTACGTAAGCAATGATCCCGTCATTCGAGCCCATGGTTAGCCAAGCCTCCCTGTCCATGGGGGACTCCACCCAAGCCACCGCATAGGCGATGGATTGGTCTGCCTGGCTTGCGAAATGTTTCACCATGTGGACGAGGTGGATCGAATCCACCGGGACGGATTCGGCGCGCTCCGTCTTCCGCCACGTGAAGATATTTCCCGCTTGACCGTGATAGTATTTGGTGAAGTTCAACGGCTCCTTTTCGATCTCGCACACTTTATTTGTTGGCTGACCTTCCTCCGCCGGATCGTCATTCGCGAACGGGCCGATCATTTGGTAGCCGGGAATTCCCGTATTTCCAGTTTTTTGCGCGTCGACGTGGAAGGTTTGTCCAAACCACGTAAATTCTCCGTTTGCCGCAACGTAGAACGGCGCGTTCTCTTCCTCCAACGTCAAGCTCCGATCGATCCGCGCTCTTGCACTCGGTTCCAAGACAAACCGAGCCGGCGGGATCGTGCTAGTCGTCGAGCTGGTCGGCCCGCAGGAGATTCTAATATCGCCCTCGATTCCACCGATGACCGAAGAATAGACGACGACGGCCGGCGACATCATGGCGCCTTTCTCCGCGGGTTCCGGAATAATAACGTAAAGGCGAACGCCAGAGAGATAAGTGAGCGCCACATTGATATTATCTTCGCCGGCGGACGATTGGCGGATGGCGTTGACGATCTCCGGCAAGGAGGCATGGAAAGCTTCGATCGCCGATTTCTGCTCCGCCTTATCTTTTTCCGCCACGGACAAAAGCTCGTCCTTCATCGCCACGAGACACGCAGGCGCTTGCTCGCCAAGAACCCACGCCGCTTTGTACACAAGAGCGAGGTGTGGATCGGCCTCGTTGCGCCAGCGATTCGAGGCGGCGGGTTCAAGCAGATTTGGGAATTCCGGGCGCCCATCCTGAACAAACGGGGTAATCCAGTGGCGCGCGCCCACGCCGACCACGGCCATCGGTTCGTTCATGAGCCGCTCGCGATCCGCTTCCGATAGCGGCACGGAAGCGCTCATCGCCTCCAGTTGGTTCCTGTCCGCGCAAACGCGTATGGCGAGAGAACGTTTCTGGATGGTCAGCGTGAGGCCAACCCGGTCGTTGTCGCGTTCCATGGCGGCGCGCAGCTCGGCGGGCAGGTTCATCTCCTTGATTTCGAGGCCAAGATCGGAGCCGTCGACCACCAGTGTTTTGGCCTGATCGATCAACACCCGGAAATGCTTCTTGTCGCGGCGGCCGAGCGCCAATCCAGCCATGCCTCTTCCACCCGCCTCTTTGAAATCAATCTCGCAACCGACCGACGGTTCTTCGATGCCGCGCTGGATCGGCCCGACGGTCGCCGGCAGGGGTTCGGGCGGATAACACATCAGGTAAGGGGCCGGGACCGGCGCCTGAGCGGGAGCCAGCTCGATATTCATTTGCGAATAACGGTCTTCGTTTCCGGGACAGCCGAACGAGAGCATGGCGTCGCCGCATTGATCAAAGCCCCAGGAAGCCTGCCAATAGATTTTACGGAGGCTACCGCACCATTGTTTGAACGCAAGGTTCATTTCCTCCCACGGTCCGTAAATCCGTTGGGTGAGATTCAAGTATAATTCGCTGGCGTCAACGAAGCCATCCCAAAGGCGATTGGATTCCGCCTGCAGTAAATGAAATTTCTGATTCCATTCCGGGCTGTGACGTAAAAATGAAGTTATGCACGAATAAGGACCATAGCCGCCGTCTCCTTTCTTGCATAGATGTTCGAACGTGATATTTTCGTGTTCCGCGAACCATGCCGCGGCCGTATCCTTGCCTTCCATGGCGGCTTTTTCAGTAATATAAACTGTCAGTTGTTGCTTGCTTGGATTGTATACGTAGTAAGAGAGCGATTGCGCAACGCCTTCCACGTACCAAGGGCCAGGAGAAGGTTGCCCCATTGCTTCAAGGCAATATTGATACAGGTGGACACATTCATGGAGAAGGAGATGCCTGTCGTGCCACGGGTTGCTGGGCGACAGGTAGGCGGCATGGAAACCTTCCTGAGTGATTCCGCCGTAGCCATAACCGCCCGTCATGTGATCGGAAGCCATCGCGCGGATGAGAGCTTCACGATCCTTGCAGTAAATACAGCACATGCGTTTTTCATCGAGGTCCGGCAAGTCCACGCCAAATAGTTCGCGGTAATGCGGATAAGCCAATTCGAGAAGAACTAGGTATTCATGAGCTTGTGTGTTGGATAAATCCGTTTTTAGTGCATAATGGCGACTGACGTACCATGTGAAGCCGGGCGTATTTTCCACCCGGTCACAGGAATATGTTTTTGGAATCAGCTGACCGACGTGCGCGATTTTGATGTTCTTGAGTGTTGACGTTTCTCCGGAAACAATCACGTCCACCGGGGTTTCCGCGGGAGCCGGAACTCGATTCTCTTTCAAATTAACTCCTTGCTGTTGCGTGGAGTCTGGAGCGAAGCGCAATGGGCGCAAGCGAAGCGAATTTACAGGTGTTTGCCAACCTATTTCAGAATGGCCCGGAAGGGAGTTGAAGCCAAGGTATTTCTCGGCGTCGGATCGGCGGCCATGAGCGGCCAGTTCGGCGACGGCGAACCTTCGACGGATCGCCGTGAGCGCTTACCGCTTCACCCGCCCGGCGCGCGTCATTCCAATTTCGCGGCGACGGGTTAGACTGACGCGCTTTCTACAAAGCATAAGGGGAAGTCCGATGAAGCCTCCGATGAAACGCATTATCGTCTGCTGCGACGGCACGTGGAACAGCGCCGACACGCAAACCACCGATACAAACGTCGCTCTGATGGCCCGGTCGATTCATGCCTTTCAGGAGACAGGCGGCGTCCTGCAGGTCGTGCTCTATCTGCGCGGCGTCGGCACGACGGGACTGCATTTCGAGACCGTTTTCGACGGGGCGACCGGCCACGGCATCGAGGACAATATCCGCTCCGCGTATATGTTCATCGCGCAGAATTATTATCCCGGCGACGAGATCTTTCTGTTCGGCTTTTCGCGCGGAGCCTATACGGCGCGCAGCCTCGCCGGATTCATCGCGACCTGCGGCGTGCTGCGGCGTGAAAAGCTCGGCGATCTGGTCCTGGCCTGGCAATACTACCGCGGTCCCGGCCCTCACTCGCCGCAAGACTTCGTTCGGTCGAGCCATTCCGATAGCCATGTCGACGCCACGATCAAATTCCTCGGCGTCTGGGACACGGTGGGCTCGCTCGGGCTTCCCGGACCGCTGTTCTCGAAGTTCAACAGGCAGCAATACGCCTTCCTCAACACGGGCCCCTGCTCGGCGGTGAAGCGCGGCTGTCACGCCATGGCGATCGAGGAGCATCGGGCGGAGTTCACACCGACGCCATGGACGGGGACGGCGCCGGCGGGCGTTCGTATCGAACAGGTGTGGTTCGCCGGCGCGCATTCCGATGTCGGCGGGGGCTACGCCACGCGCGCCCTGGCCGACATTCCGCTGGTTTGGATGGCCAAGAAGGCGGAGGAAGAAGGGCTGGCGCTCGATTGGTCCTGCCTGCCCGATCCGAACAACCTCGATCCCCTCGCGCCAAATCACGACTCGCGCACGCTCGTCTTCGCGGCGGACCGCATAAGGCCGACATGGCGGGTGATCCTGGCGCAACTGGGCGGCGGCTCGTTCGACCCTTCGATCCTCGATCACTTGCGCGATCACGTCTATGCGCCGGTCGACGAGCACGGCAAGCCGCTCGCCGCGATCAACGAGTCCCTCCACGCGAGCGTCGTCCAGCGCTACAAAAAAGCGGCGTTCGCCTGCGCCGACGACGCGACCGGAGACAGCAGGCAAGAAGACTGGCGGCCCAAAAATCTGACGCCATTCTTCGACGACAAGGGGGCATTGAAGCCGGAGATCCCGGTTTCGGCCTGATGGCTCGAGGCGCCCCGCTTGTTATCGCCCGGTCCGGCGCCGTAAAAGGCGTCTCCCCTCGACAAACCGAGCCCGCCTCATGCTTTTCCTGCGCTCCCTGGTGTTTCAGATCGTCTATTACGTCAATCTGGCCTTTTGGATGACCCTCTGGCTGCCGGCGCTGCTGCTGCCTCGGCAGGCGACGCTGGAGCTGGGGCGCCAATGGGGCCGCACCTCCTTGTGGTGGCTCGAGGTCATCTGCGGCCTTAAGCACGAGTTTCGCGGGCTGGAGAATATTCCAAAAGGCGCGGTCATCGTCGCCTGCAAGCATCAGTCGGTGTGGGAGACCTTCACCCTGCCGCTGCTGTTTTCGGACTTCTTCTTCATCCTCAAGCGCGAACTGGTCTACATCCCGTTCTTTGGCTGGTATCTGCTGTCGGCCGAGCAGGTCGCCGTCGACCGCGCCAAGGGCGGCAAGCTGATGCCGCGCCTCAACGCCGAGGTGACCGCGAAGTTCGCGCAGGGACGGCAGTTCTTCATTTTTCCGGAGGGCACGCGCCGCCCGGCGGGCGCGCCGCCCGAATATAAGTTCGGCGTCGCGCTGTTCTATGCGGCGACCGGGGCGAAGGTCGTGCCGGTCGCGCTGAATTCGGGACTGTTCTGGGCGCGGCGCGCCTTTCTGATTCGGCCCGGCACGGTCGTGCTGGAATTTCTGCCGGCGATCGAACCCGGCATGAATTCTCGCGAGTTCTTCGCGACTTTGCAACAACGCATGGAGGCCGCGACCGACCGGCTTATCGACGAAGCCGTGGCGAAGGACCCCTCGCTCGCGCCGATCGTCGAAGCGAACCGCAAGCCGCCGCCGAAATCCAAGGCGAAGAAGCCGCTAAAATCGTGAGCCGCTCGCGCGGGCCATCAACTCGACGCGCCCCAGCGGATATTCCGCCTCGATGATGTAGGGCCCGCCGCCCACCGAATCGCGCGAGGAATAAAGCACGAAGCGCGTCGCCTCGAATTTCAGCGACGGGAAATAGCCGCGCGCGCCAAGATAGGCGGCGACCGCCGGCGGCGCGGCGCCGCGCAGCCGCGCCAGCGTCACGTGCGGCGT
>JBAWEN010000326.1:0-4400 GCA_049591215.1 Methylocystis sp.
GTCGTGGCCTGCGATGTTATGTGTTCCAGGTGAACACATTGAGCGCGTTTCATGGCCTGCGTCAAACCAAACCGCTCAACGTCCCGCCAGCTCCCTGCCGTCACAATCCTGTCGCGCCGCCGCGCCACTCACAGGTCATGCCCTACCTCCGCGCGCTCGCCTTCGTACTGGCCATGGCCTTTTTCGTAATGCTCGTCGCGCCGTTGCAGGCGTTGGCGCGGCGCTCGAACTGGCCGCTACAGCATAAAATCCAGACATTCTTCTGCCGGACCATGTGCCGCGTGATCGGCATCGAGGTGATTCCTTTTGGGGGCCTGCCCGCCGCCGCGCCGCGATTCGTCGTCGCCAATCACGTCTCCTGGACCGACATCATCGCTCTGTCGAGTGTTTATCCCCTGGTTTTTCTCGCCAAAAGCGAGGTCGCGGACTGGCCGGTGCTGGGCTTTCTGGCGCGGCTGCAGGGCACGATTTTCGTCGACCGCGCCAATCGGCGGGCGATACCCACGGTCAACGCCGCGCTGGCGGGGGAGCTGCGAGCTGGTCGGGACGTCGTTGTTTTCGCGGAGGGAACATCGAGCGACGGGGGCAAGGTTCTCAATTTCAACGCGGCGCATTTCGCGATGCTGCATGATCTCGCGCGCGAGAGCGCCGTCGCCGTGGTCCCGGCCGCGCTCTCTTACGCGCCGCGCGCGACGGGCGCTGAAAAGCAAGAGGCTTTCGATGTCGGCTGGTATGGCGACATGAGTTTTCTTCCCCATTTATGGGGTTTGATGCGGCGCGGCGGGGCGCGATGCCGTATAATGTTCGGCGCGCCGATCGATCCGTCGGCTTGTCCGGATCGGAAGGCGCTGGCGCGAGAAACGCAGGGGAGCGTTCGGCGATTGCTGGAAGCGGGCTCTTTCGCCCGGGCGGGGGTGGGCTTATGATCGCCGCGGTCACGACACTAGGGAGCGTTTGAAATTAGCGACGCCGCATCGACACTCATTCGTCCCCGCGCCGACGAGCGCGCCGCGCGGGAGACCGCCCCCGGCGGAAAAGTTCTGGTGAAGTCTTTCGGCTGCCAGATGAATGTCTATGACGCCGCGCGCATGACCGATCTTCTCGCCGGAGAAGGTTACGGCGAGGCCGCCAGCGAAGAAGACGCCGATCTCGTCATCCTCAACACCTGCCATATCCGCGAACGGGCGGCGGAAAAGATCTATTCCGAACTCGGCAAGCTGGCCGCGCTCAAGCGCGAACGCGCCGAAGCCGGCCGCGATTTCAAGATCGTCGTCGCCGGCTGCGTCGCCCAGGCCGAGGGCGCGCTCGTGCTGCGCCGCCAGAAGGCGGTGGATATCGTCGTCGGCCCGCAGAGCTATCAGCATCTCCCCGCTCTGCTGCGCCGGGCGGCCGAGGGCGCGCGGCTGACCGACACGGATTTCGCGGTCGAAGAAAAGTTTCGCGACTTGCCCAAGCCGACGCGCGCGCAAATCGCCGCGCGCGGCGTTTCGGCCTTCGTCACCGTTCAGGAGGGCTGCGACAAGTTCTGCTCCTTCTGCGTCGTCCCCTATACGCGCGGCGCCGAGGTTTCGCGCGATGTCGCGCAGGTTGTCGCCGAAACGAGGCGCCTCGTCGACGCCGGCGTGCGCGAGATCACGCTGATCGGCCAGAACGTCAACGCTTATCGCGGCGAGGACGCTTCCGGGAATCACTGGCCGCTGGAGCGTTTGCTCGAACATCTCTCCGATATCGACGGACTGGAGCGGCTGCGCTACACGACGAGCCATCCCGTCGATATGACGCAAGGGCTGATCGACGCGCATGGCGCGCTGCCAAAGCTGATGCCTTTCGTGCATCTGCCGGTGCAATCGGGCTCCGACCGCGTGCTTAAGGCGATGAACCGCCGCCATCGCGCGCAAGATTATCTCGACATCGTGGCGCGGCTGCGCGCGACGCGGCCCGATGTCGCGCTGTCCTCGGATTTCATCGTCGGCTTTCCCGGCGAGACCGACGCCGATTTCGAGGAGACGCTGGCGCTCGTTCGCGCGGTTGGTTTCGCCTCGACCTTCTCGTTCAAATATTCGCCGCGCCCGGGCACGCCGGGCGCCGAGCGTGAAGACCAGATCGCGGGCGAGATCATGCGCGAGCGCCTCGCGATATTGCAGGTGCTGGTCGAGACCCAGCGCCAGGCCTTCAACGCCGCGACGGTCGGTCGCGTCGTCGATATTCTGTTCGAGAAACCCGGCCGTCACGACGGCCAGATCGCCGGCAAGAGTCCCTATATGCAGCCGGTGCATGTGTTCGGCCCTCCCGAACTGGTTGGCCGCGTTTTGCCGGCGAAAATCACCGCCGCCGGCTCCAATTCGCTCAGCGGCGAGATCGTGCAAGATCAGGAGCAGGGATGACGGAAGTGGCGCGCTTCGCCCGGCAAGGGCGCTCCGAGGCGGCGGAAGAAGACGCCGAGATCACCTTGGCCTTCGACGACAACCGCCACGCGTCGCAAGTGTTCGGCCACTTCGATCAGAACCTCGTCAAGCTCGCGCGGCGGCTGCGAGTCGCCTGCGTCGCCAGCGGCAATCACGTCATGCTGAAAGGGCCGACGGAATCCTGCGAGCATGCGCGCCGCGTGCTGGAGCTTCTCTACGGCCGGGTGCAGCTTGGCCAGGAAGTCGGGCTTGGCGACGTGGACGGCGCGGTCGAGGAAACCGCCCGGCAAAGGAGCCTGTTTCCCGACGCCGAGCCGGGGCGCGGCGTGTTCGAGCAGATCGGCACGCGCAAACGCGGACCGGTGCGCGCCCGCAATCTCGCACAGGATTTTTATTTGCGCGCGCTCAAGCGTCACGAACTCGTCTTCGCGGAAGGACCGGCCGGCACCGGCAAGACTTGGCTCGCCGTCGGCCATGCGGTGTCGCTGCTGGAGCAAGGCGTGGTGGAGCGTTTGATCCTGTCGCGCCCGGCGGTGGAGGCGGGCGAGCGGCTCGGCTTTCTGCCCGGCGACATGCGCGAAAAGGTCGATCCCTATCTGCGCCCGATTTACGACGGGCTGCATGACTTCATGGACGCGCGCATGGTCGAGCGCGGCATGCAGACCGGCATGATCGAAGTCGCCCCGCTCGCCTTCATGCGCGGGCGCACGCTGACCAAATCCTGCGTCTTGCTCGACGAGGCGCAGAACGCCACCTCGATGCAGATGAAGATGTTCTTGACCCGCCTCGGCGAGGGCTCGCGCATGATCGTCACTGGCGATCCGTCGCAAACCGATCTGCCGTCGGGGCAAACCTCCGGGCTTAGCGAAGCCATCGGCCTGCTCTCGGAGTTCGACACGATCGGCCATGTCAAATTCGCCGAAGGCGACGTCGTGCGTCACGATCTCGTTCGCCAGATCGTCGGCGCCTATGAGAAGGCCGCGCGCGATCGCAGGCGCGGCGCGTGAGATGAGTCCCGCCGTCGATATCGTCGTCAACGCCGCCGCCTGGGAGACGCTGCCCGACCTCGAAGACCTCGCCGCGCGCGCCGTGGAGCAGAGCGCCCTGGTCGCCGGCGCGCGGCTGGCGAAGGACTGCGAGCTTTGCATCGTCTTTTGCGACGACGCCGAAATACGCGGGCTCAACGCGCAATGGCGCGGGCAGGACAAGCCGACCAATGTCCTCTCCTTCGCGACCCCCGGCGCGCTGGCGGCAAAGCCGCTGCTCGGCGATATTGTGATCGCCTTCGAGACCGTCGCGCGCGAGGCGCGGGAGCAGGACAAAAGCCTGGCCGATCACGCTTCGCATATGATCATACATGGCTTTTTGCATCTGATCGGCTATGATCACGAGACCCCCGCCGAGGCCGAGGCCATGGAGGCGCTGGAGCGGCGCGTGGCGGAAACGCTTGGTATAAGAGACCCTTACGACGGGACGCGGCCGATTGACGGCGCCGAGGGCATAGGATCGACGAAGAGCCATGTCGGCGAAAATTGAAAGCGGCGATACGCAACTGCTGGCGCACGATCGCGCTGGCGATGCGCCAAGAGCCAATCTTTTCGAGCGGTTACGGGTCATGCTGGGCCTCGCGCCGGCCTCGGTGCGCGAGGATATCGAGGTCGCGCTGGAGGAAACCGCCGGCGACGTGACGCCGCAAGAGCGCGCGCTGCTCAAAAATGTGTTGGGCCTGCATGAGTTACGCGTCGCGGACGCCATGATTCCGCGCGCCGACATTATCGCCGTTCCCGCCAGCGCGACGTTGCGCGAGGTGCTCAGGGTTTTTCGCGCCAACGGCCATTCGCGGCTGCCGGTTTACGGCGAGACGCTGGACGATCCGCGCGGCATGCTGCACATCCGCGATTTCGTCGACTACCTCGCGCAATGCGCGGAAAAGTCTCGCGAAACCGGCGAGACGCAAGAGCCCGCCGTCGCCTCGATCGACTTCGGCGCGCTGCT
>JBAWEN010000327.1:0-4311 GCA_049591215.1 Methylocystis sp.
CTGGACGATAGCAAGACTTGATTGGTTCGGCTGGGGCATATGGAACTCGCCGGACGACTCGCTCCAAGTCGCGGTCAGCCCGCCGGGGCCATTCTGGTCGCGGCCGCGGAGTAAGAGCGCTTTTTACGCGGTCAGCGACTCACGGACCCTTCGCCACCACCGCCGCGCGCGCCAACTCCATCTGCGGCTCCCGCGTGAGATAGTCGCCGAACTTGGCGCGGTAGACGACGAAGTTCTCCATCACGCGCTGCACATAGTTCCGTGTCTCCTGGATCGGGATGCGCTCGACCCAATCGACGGGATCGACATCGGCGTGGCGCGGGTCGCCGTAGGCGTCGAGCCATTCCTTCACGCGGTGTCCGCCGGCGTTATAGGCCGCGAAGGTGAGGAGATAGGAGCCCTTGTGTTCGCCCAGCAGGAGCCCGAGATGCGCGGCGCCGAGCTGCGCGTTATAGGCGGGTTCGTCCAGCATCCTGCGGGGGTCGAAGCCGATGCCGACATGGACGGCGGTTTGGCGCGCGGTCGATTCGATCATCTGCATCAGGCCCATCGCGCGGGCGCTGGAGATCGCGCGCGGATCGAAGGCGCTTTCCTGCCGCGCGATGGCGTAGACGATCGAACGCGACGCCGAACCCGGAAGGCTCGTGAAGCGCGGCACGCCATAGGCGGGGAAGGCGAGATCGTCGAGCGCGACGCCGCGACGCGAGGCGAGCTTGCCGAGCGCAAGAGAAACCCTGGCGTCGTGGGCTTGCGCGACCACCTCGCCCAGCGCGGCGACTTGCGATTCGTCGGTCAGATGCTTCACGGCCTCGGCGGCGAGTGGGCCGGCCGAGTCCTTTTCTCCCGACGCGAGCAGCAACTCCACGACCCGCACGGAATCGTCGCGCGCGTCGCCTTGAGCAGGCGTCGGCGCGGGGTGCAAGGGCGAAGCGGTGGAACCGAGCTTGGCGAGCGCCAACTGGCCGTAAAACGTGGTCGAATGCGTCGCCGCCTCGGCGTAATAGTCGTGGGCGTTGGCGTCATCCCCAGGCGTATGTCGCGCCTCGGCCGTTCGCGCCAGCCAATAGGCCGCGCGCGATTTCTGGATCGGCGTTTCCGCGATTTGCGCCAGAAGTTCGAAATGTCGCTCGGCGCCGGGGAGGTCGTTGAGGAAGCGCAGAGCGATCCAGCCGGCATGGAATTCCGCTTCGACCCTCGCATTGACGCCATGCGCGGAATGCTGCGCGCAGATCGCATAGGCGCCTTGCGCGTCGCCGAGATCGAGCAGTTTTCTGGCGACAAGGCGGCGCTCGACCCACCAGGCGTCGCCGTCGATCACGCGCTCGGGCTCGCGCGGCGCGTTGCGCAGTAGCGCGGCGGCTTCGGCGATTTTCTGCTGCTTGCGCAGGAGGTGCACGCGCGCGTAGATCAGGCCGGGATCGTTCTGGAGCGACGCCGGGACTGTCGCGAAGAGTTTTTCGCTGCCGTAATCGCTATTTGCGGCGGCGCGCACCCGGGCCAAAGCCACGACGTCCTTGCCGGCGAGTTCCGCGGCGCGCATGGCCGCCGCGTTTTTCTCGGCGTAGAGCAGGCGGTCGGCGCGGTATTTGTGATCGGCGACGGTCAGGAAATCCGAGAACTCCTTGCGCAGCACGCCTTCGATCGTTTCATTGAAGTCTTCCTCGCGCCATAGCTTGCGGGCCAGCGCGCCGGCGGCGTCGAACTCGCCGTCGCGGGCGAGAACCCGGGCCAGCGCGATTTTTCCCGCGGGCGTCGATGGTTTCTCTTCGGCGAAGAATGACTTAACGGTCGAGTCGGGGTTGTGGTCGCCAAACAGCGCCTCCTCCGCGTGGCGGCGCAGCCAATCGCCGGCCGGCCAATTCGGTTGGTCGAACATGAACCGCGACAGGCGCGAAAATCCGGCCTCGCGCGGATGCAGACGCAGGCCCGCCCATCGCGCCGCGAGGGCCGGAAGCGGCGCCCGCAATTCGGCGGCGGCAAGGTCGCCCGCGGCGAAGTCGCCCATCTTATACGCCGCCAGCGCCCGCGCGAAGGCGGGGGCGTCGTCGCCAAGCAGCAACGCCGGATCGGGCAGGGCGGGGATGTTCGCCGCGTCCTCCTGATCGGGTCGCGGCTTGCTAGCTTCATAGGAAACCAGCGCCGAGTCCGGCAGCGCGAAAAGCGCATTTTCGCGCATCATCGGACCATCCGGGAGCGCGCCGCGCGCATTGTCGCGCATCGTCTCCCCCGGTGGGGTGGGCGCATATCTCCATTCGCCATTTCGGATCGTCGCCGCGATCGCGTCGTCAACACTAATGCCGATTTTCGCCGAATGTTTCGCCAATCGCTCGCGCAGGGTCGGCGCATAAAGCGCCGCTCCGCCCCCGACCAGCAAGAAAACCCCGATTCGCGCGGCGTCGCGCGTCGTGATGTGGAAGGGCCGGAGACTTTTCATTAGCCTGCTCTCCCTAGCCAAAAGGCGACCTTGTCTCCATATCGTTAATGAATCGTCAACCATGACGACTTCTCACACGCGGCCTCGGCTGATTCCAAAGGTTTCGCGCGCGCCGCGCACGAAGCCCTCACCGACGCGCCGCGTTCCGTCCCCGACTATATGAAAGCGCCCGAAGGCCTTCCCTGATTGGCTGTCAGCGGCTATGACAGCGTGAACGCATGTTGACTGGCGAATACGGCGTCTGTGAGGCGCTAAGGAAAGTCTTGATCTTATGAGCAAAATGGCGATTTTCCATGGGTCGGTCACCGCATTGGTGACGCCCTTCGAGGGCGGCATGGTCGATTTCGAGCGGTTGCGCGCCCTGGTCGATTGGCAAATCGAGAGCGGCACGCACGGACTGGTTCCGGTCGGCACGACCGGCGAAAGCCCCACGCTTTCCCATGAAGAACATGGCGCCGTCATCACCGCGACCATCAAGGCGGCGCGCGGGCGCATCCCGGTCATCGCCGGCGCCGGGTCGAACAACACGCGTGAAGCGGTCGCTCTCGCCGGCCACGCCGAACGCGCCGGGGCCGATGGACTGCTGGTCGTAACGCCCTATTACAACAAGCCGAATCAGGAAGGGCTTTATCTTCATTTCAAGGCGATCAATGATTCGGTTTCGATCCCGATCATCATTTACAATATTCCGCCGCGCTCGGTGATCGACATGAGCGTCGAAACCATGAAGCGTTTGTCGGAATTGAAGAATATCGTCGGGGTCAAGGACGCGACCGGCAATGTTGGGCGCATCTCGCTTCAGCGCGACGCGATGGGGCCGGACTTCATCCAGTTTTCCGGCGACGACATCACGGCGCTGGCCTGCATGGGGGCGGGAGCGTGCGGCTGCATTTCGGTCGTCGCGAATATCGCGCCGCGGCTATGCGCCGATCTGCAAACCGCCGCGCTCGCCGGGGACTTCAAGACGGCCCTCGCGATACAGGACAAGCTCGTGCCGCTTCAGGTCGCCACTTTTCTCGAAGCGGGCGTCACCGGCGCGAAATATGGACTTTCGCTGCTTGGAAAAGTCGGCGAGGAGGTGCGGCTGCCGCTCGTTACCTCGACGCAGGCGACCAAGGACCGCATCCGCGCCGCCATGGCCTTCGCCGGCCTGTTGGAGGCGTAAGGACGGTCCGTGGCTCAAAAACCAGATCCAAATTTCAAGGTTGTCTCCGACAACCGCAAGGCCCGCTATAATTACGAGATCGGCGAGACCTTCGAGGCGGGCCTGGAACTGACGGGAACCGAGGTCAAATCGCTGCGCACCGGCAAGGCGACCATCGCCGAGAGCTACGCCCATGTCGACCGTAAGGGCGAGGCGTGGCTGGTGAACGCCACCATCCCCGAATACATGGCCGGCAATCGCTTCAATCACGAGCCCAAGCGGCTGCGCAAACTGCTGCTGAAACACCGCGAACTCGTGAAGCTGTCGCAGGCGGTCGAGCGCGAGGGCATGTCCATCGTGCCGCTGCGGCTTTATTTCAACGCGCGCGGGCGGGCCAAGATCCAGATCGCGCTGGGACGTGGCAAGAAACTGCACGACAAGCGCGAGGTCGAGAAAAAACGCGACTGGAACCGGGAAAAAAGCCGGCTTATGCGCGACAAGGGGTGACTCGCGGCGCCATCCATCCCCAAATCGTGAAGCGAAAATAAAAAGCCGCCGCTTCCTATAATTGGAAGCGACGACTTTCCGCATTTCAACGAGGTGATTCTTACTCTTCGCCGTCTTCGTGAACGGAGGCGGCGGTCTGCGGTATCGGGCGGCGCTCCTGGAAGCGCTGCATCCGCTCGGCGCGCTCGCCGGGGTCGCGGCCAATCTTGCCGACGAGATGGATCAG
>JBAWEN010000328.1:0-2024 GCA_049591215.1 Methylocystis sp.
CGCCTATGCGATCTGGTGGTACAATCGATTACAGCGTCCAGAGCTGGACCTGAGCCAGTTTGTCGACAGCTACGTCCGCGAATTGCAAAAGCAGCTCGCCGCAACCGGCCGCAAACTTTGGGTGCTCGACGTGACCAGCGATCTCGGCGTGCCGACCTATGTCGCGATCACCCATTGGATGAAGGACGGACGCGAAAACGTCGAATTCGGTTCCGGCGCGCATTTCGACGCGAGAATTGCCTTATTGCGCGCGCTGACGGAGCTGAATCAATTTCTATCGCTGGGTCTAATGGGCGGCGGAACCGGCGAGAAATCCAGCCTCGACGGCATGACCCCGCTGCGCCTCGATGAATACCCGTATTTGAGCCCGAGCGGAAATCAACTCATCCAACCCGACTTCGACTCGAAATTCTCTCAGCTCGACACGCAGGAGCAGGTGAGAGCTTGCGTGCGCCTCGCCAAGGAAGCAGGACACGATTTTCTCGTTTTGGATCAGACGCGTCCCGACATCGGCGTCCCCGTCGTCAGAGTCGTCGTTCCCGGACTACGCCATTTCTATCGCCGCTTCGCGCCCGGCCGTCTTTACGACGTGCCGGTGAAGTTCGGCTGGCGCGACCAGCCGCTCCAGGAAAACGAACTCAATCCGATTCACCCGCATAGCTGAGGTCGAGGCCGAATTGCGCGCTCCCCAGACGAAGAGTGCGCGAGGCGTCTCTTTGGCGGCTTTTTCCGTTCGGCTCGACGCCCGCGTCGCGCTCGAAGCGAACGCGTATGGTGAAATCACGGCCTGTTTCCACGGCTACTCCGTCAGTCTCGGAACGTTCAGCGCGGCCGCGGCCGATCGCGCGCGGAAATTGCGAAAAGGTCTGCCGTTCGCCGCGTTCGCGTGCAACAGACGGAGCATCGACAAGGAGATTAACCTGCTGGCGCGGCGATTGGCGAAGCGCGGTCTCTTGGAGTTCCGCCTCGGCGCCTCGCGCGGCGGCGAGGATCTCGTCATCATAGAACCGCAGACTTCCGATTATTGGCCCGAAACGCGGCCGCTCGCCGCCGCGGACGCGCTTGTCCTGTCGCGGTTCGCCTATATGCGACGGCGCGGCGACGAACTGGTTTTGGAATCGCCGCGCGCCGGCGCTTTGTTCAAAATATGCGATCCAAAGATCGCAACAGCCTTGGCCATGTTGTCCAGGCCCCAGCAAATCAAGCGTCTGCGACGGCGGGACGGGTTTCCGGGAATGGCGCTTCTCGCTTTGCTCACGGATTGCCAAATCCTGTTGAAGACGAGTGACGAAAAAAGTTTGCGGCCAGCCGAGGGCGACAGCGATCTCGCTCTTTGGGAATTTCACGATCTTCTGTTCCATGCCCGCAGCACGGAAGGCCGACACGCCAACCCGCTGGGCGGGACCTACCCCCACATTGGCGTTCTTTCTCCGCTGCCGGCGCTGCGGCCCGGCTGGCCCGGACAGAAAATCGATCTGCCGGATCCCAGGACGCTTTCGCCGTTCGCGAAGCTTCTGCGAGAACGTCGCTCGACGCGCGGCTTCGACGATCAGCGACCGATCGCATTGGACGAGCTCTCGCAATTCCTCGACGGCACGGCGCGCGTGCTGTCGAGATGGAACGACGCGGCGGACCTTGACGACGGCGGCCATACGGTCAGGCCGTATCCTTGCGCGGGCGCGAGTTACGAGCTTGAACTCTATCTCGCGGTCGACAAATGCGAGGGGCTCGCCCGCGGTGTCTATCATTATGACGCCGGCGCGCATTCATTGGTCTCGCTCGATGCGGCAACGAATGAGTTGGAAGCTCTGCTTGCTGGAGCCGCGAATGCCGCGGGCGCGCCGGCGCCGCCTCAGATTCTGATCACGATCAGCGCCCGATTTGGCCGGGTTTCATGGAAATACAGCTCGATCGCTTATTCTTTAATTCTGAAGGACGTCGGCGTCTTGACGCAAACCTTCTACCTGATGGCGACCGACATGGGGCTCGGCGGCTGCGCGATCGGGATAGAGAATATCGATCTG
>JBAWEN010000329.1:0-3237 GCA_049591215.1 Methylocystis sp.
CCCGATTTCGATCGCCTGGTCAACGACTGGCTGCCCTATCAATTGCTGGCGTCGCGCCTTTGGGGCCGCACGGGCCCCGCGCAGCGCTCGGGCGCGACCGGCTATCGCGATCAGTTGCAGGACGTGATCCCGCTTATCTTCCTGGACCCTCCGCGCGCACGCGCGCAGATTCTGCTGCATGCGGCGCATCAGTTCATTGAAGGCGACGCGGTCAAATGGTGGCATCGGGCGCCGAATGGCGGCACCGGTCTTGGCGATCGCACCCACGCCTCGGACCCGCATCTGTGGCTGCCCTACGTCGCCTTGCGTTACGTGAACGGAACCGGCGACGCCGCCATACTCGATTGCGTCGAGCCGTTTCTCGAAGCGCCGCCCGTTCCCAAGGGCCAAGAAGGCGAGGCGACGGTGCCGCTCACCTCGCGCGACAAGGACACGCTGCTCGGCCATTGCGCGCGGGCGATCGACTATACCCTGGCGCGCTTCGGCGATCATGGACTGCCCTTGATGGGCACGGGCGACTGGGACGACGGCATGGATCAAGTCGGCGCGGGCGGTCGCGGCGAGAGCGTGTGGATGGGCTTCTTCCTGCATGGAATTCTGCTCGACATGGCGCCCTTGTTCGAGTCGAAGGGCGACGCCAAGCGCGCCGCGCGCTATCGCGACGAGGCGGTAAAGCTTCGCGCGGCGCTGGCTCAATGCTGGCGCGGCGATCGCTTCCTGCGCGCCTTCGCGGACGACGGACGCGAACTGACGCCGATGAGCGCGATGACCGCCTCCTGGCCGGTGTTGTCGGGCGCCGTCGACGCCGAGCGCGGGCGCGAAACGATCGAAAACGCGCTGAATATTCTGGCGCGGCCGGATCGCATCTTGCTCGTCACGCCTCCCTACAACGAACATTCGAGCCCATATCCCGGGCGCAGCGCGGAATATCCGCCGGGCGTGCGCGAGAACGGCGGGCAATATTCGCACGGCGTCTCCTGGTTCGTGGACGCATTGTCGAAACTCGCCGTCGACGCGAGAGCTCAAGGCGACGAAGAGACGGCCGCGGCGCTGTTCGCGAAGGCCTATCAAAGCTGGGTGGCGATATCGTCACTCTCCAAGCTGACGACGCCGGAGCAGGCGGATATTTATGGCCTGCCGCCGCATCAGCAGCCCGCCGACGTCTATGAGGGCGAGGGCTATGAGGGGCGCGGCGGTTGGGCTTGGTATACGGGCTCGGCGGCGCGAATGATTTCGGCGGCTTACGCGATGCTCGGCTGCGAACTGGAGAACGGCGAACTGAAACTGCGCGCCGACGCCTTCGAGCCCAAGGGAGAACTAAGGCTCGAAAGCGTGAGCTATCGCGGCAAAACCTTTCGCGCGGAGGACGCGATGAAAAGGACCTAGCCGATCAAACTCGGCTTTCTGAAAACTGTTGCCAAAACATTAATTTTAAATAGACTTGCCGCATTTCAGCGCGTCATCGCGCCATGCGTCGAGTGGTTCCGTGTCCAAGGGCGTCAGCGTTGCTTTAGTTATTGTCGCCGCTCTCGCCGGGTCGCCGACGCGCGCCGGCGCCCTGCTTTTTCCGGAAGGCGAGGGCCAGGCTATCATCACCACCACTTTCTCCAATGCGAGCAACGCCTATGACTCGCAGGGAAGGCTGATCAAGACTCCGTCCTATCGCAAATTCGAACTCGACGGCTATGTCGAATATGGCGCGACGGATTGGCTGACCTTGGTGGGCCAGGGCGGCGGCATGGATTTCCAGGGAACGAGCAGCGCGCCGGCGCCGTTTTCGGCGTCGGCGGCGCCGAGCTACGCCGGATTGGGGCTTGGCTCGATCGGCGCCCGCATTCGGCTCGGGGAGATCGCGGGCTATTATTTTTCGCTGGAGGGCAGCCTCCGCGCCGCCTCGCACAGCGCCGAAACCTATCTCGATATGAGGGACTTTCTGCAAGTCGACGCGCGGGTGCAAATGTTTCACTCTCTGGAAACATGGGGCTTCCCGGCCTTCATCGACGCGCAGCTTGGCTATCGCTCGCGCGGCCAGAATGGCGACGAAATCCGCGCCGATCTGACCTTTGGCGTGCGCCCTCAACCCGCCGTGCTGCTGATGGCGCAAAGTTTCACCGCCATCGCGCCTTGGCCGACCTCGGCGAGCAGTTTCGCGGCGCAAAAATTCGAGGTCAGCGGCGTATATGACTAGAGTCGCATTTAGCAATTAACTGTATGAAAACATAAAAGAAATTCCTGTTTTGGTTTCGACGATACCCCCACAAATACCCCCAAATTTATTTCCGTCCACTATGGGCCAGCCTAAAGATTCTTTTGGCGCGCCGAACAACGACCCGACGCGATGCGGGCACCGGTAGGCAGATCCAACATTCGTGGGGTCGCGACCTCCACTTCCGCATTTTGCTCCAAATTTAAGAACGGATGGGGCGTCGCCGCCATTCCCGTACTCGCCGAGAAATCCAACCACCAAACCAAAGCCGATGCGCCGATATCCATTCATGACCTACCCGTGGGATGAGGTGTGGGGCACCGGCGCGACCATTTAGGTGGCTGATTTCTTGGCGAACTGTCTCACTGCGGGGTCCATCCTTGGCCAGTTGGCCGGGTTGATGGCGTGACGCATTTTCTCCGCACAGGCGGGGCACAGGTCCGCCGAATTTTCGAACGTCACGGAGCCATTCTCCTGCATGACGACGTGATGAGCGACCCAACCGTCCAACGTCACGTCGGTTTCGCCCCCTGGCGGGAGCGTGACATATCTGGTTAAGTCACAGCCTTCGCAGGTGAATTCCAGCCGCTTCATCGTTACGCCTCCGTTAACTCGAACCACGAGATTACCCGTATCGCGTTCCGGCGCACCAGTAGGCTGAATGATCAAAGCGTGGAAAAAACGCCAATGGTGTGACGGGGACCGTTTTGAACGCATGGTAGCCGCCATCTAACCATCACCTGTCGGTGGGATCAGACGCGACGGAGTGAAGTCGGCTAAGAACGCATGTGGTCCGGCGCTGGCGTTCGACAAGCATCGGACCGCGACCTCATTTTCACGCCTCGCGGTCATTGTGGTTTTGGGGCGGAACTGTCGCCGATGACCGGCAAATTTGCCGGACTACGCGTGGACCCATTCGAAAAGGTTCAACTTGCTTGGATCGACGCGAAAATCTGAACCGCCGAACTCTACCGATTCGAAAATCTACCCGCGCATCGTGCCAGCCTATTGAGTTTTCTGACATTTCTCGG
>JBAWEN010000330.1:0-4645 GCA_049591215.1 Methylocystis sp.
CGCGCAGCCCAAGCGCCGCGACCGGCCCGGCGTGTATCTCGATCCCCGCGTCGGGGAAGGCGAGGGTGACCCTCTCGATCGCGGCCTCCTCCTCGATGGTCTTGGCCTCCTCCTTGTCGCTTTCGCGCGCGAAGGCCAGAACATGGGCGAGCTGCCGCGGATCGACGCCCTTGGCCGAAAGATTCGCATAACGCGCCTCGACGGCGCCGCCCGGCCCCTTGGCGCTTTGCTCCATCGACGCGGCGCGCAGCGCGCCGACGCGGCCGTTGGCTATGTCTTCGAGCACGACGTCCTTGTAAACGAGCCGCGTCTCGCGCGCGCCGGCCTTGCTCTCGCCGCGTATCTCGGGAATCACGATGCGCTTCGCGGTCACGCGCGCCAAACGTTCGTCGAGCGGGGTTTTGTCCTTGGGGTCGGCGAGCCGGGCCAGATCGGCGCCGGTCAGCCTCCCGCCCTCGACCGTCAGCCGCGGGATCGAAAACACCATCGCTCCGATCTCGACGACGAGCCCCTCGGGCGGGGCGCCCGTGTCCGCGTGGGCGGCGAGCCCCGCGACGACAGCCACGAGCGCGATCAATATGAAACGTGACGGCATGAACCTCACCCGCGCTTGACCGATTCGCCAAAAAGAATTGTTGACGGCCGGCGCCCTCATCCGACCCCGCTTCGCGGGGCCACCTTCTCCCACAAGTGGGAGAAGGAACGCGCCGATTGATTCGACTTCAATAACTTAACTTGTAGAGGCGCTCCCTTCTCCCACTTGTGGGAAAAGGTGGCCCTTGGCGCAAGCCACGGGTCGGATGAGGGCGCTCCCGCGATACGCCCCTTAAGCGCCAATCCCCGCGCGCTTCTTCTTCTTGATGACGATGGTGATCTTCTTGCCTTTTTTGGAAAGCTTGACGGACTTCAACACGCAGGCCCCCGAGGCGACATTGCCGCCAAGCCCATCCATCCACTCGCGCAGGAGAGCGCTATTCGTCATCTCATCGACGCTTCTGTCGAGCACGGCGGCCTCCTTTATTCAGCGGCCAAGCATAGCAGGCAAGCGGGCGATTTGCGAGCGGGAGCCGTTGGATTGGATAACAATTGGGACGGCTTGGGCGGCGCCTTCGCTTGCAAACGGGAAGAAGGGCGCTTCGCGCCGTTAAGAATTGGCCGAGCGGAAATTATATTATTTCGTCGCGCAAATTTTGATCGTTCTATTGCCGTTGACCCAACAGTGGCGGTTGCCGGGGTCCGGCGACAGGGAGCCAAGACTTCTAACCGCTGACGATTTGCCGCCTTCGAGATAAGCATCGGCGATTTTGGCTCCGCTGTCGGTGGTCTTTACTCTCCAAGTCGCCTTGTATCGGCGCGCGTCAGCCGGATCGCTGATCGACAGGATTTTCTCTGACCCGGAGGCGGCTTTTCCCATGGTGCAGGGCGACGCGGAGATGACCGATTTCCCCTCGATTTCCAGGGAGCAACTCGATATCCGCTCGGATTCCGTCGCGGCGACCGTGGGCGCCATGGACGAAGGCGCTGGCGCGGGCGCGGCGGAATTTTTCGCGTTGACGATGGTTTGCAACGCTTCGACCCGCCCCTCCAGTTCGGCGATGCGGTTTTTCGCCGTCCTGAGCTTGTCCTCATCCTCCGAGTAAGACTTGGCTGCGCGCGTCATCGCGTCTCTGTCCGACTTAAGCGAGTCTCGCTCCGATCTTAAGGCCTCGATCTCCTTTTGCTTTTCCTTGAGATTCGCCGCTAACTCCCGGCTCGTTTCGGAGAATTGACCGCGAATCGTCTCGACGCTCGACGCTGAATTGGACAAAACGCTGTTTAACTTCGCCTCGGCGCTTTGCAAGTCGGACTCCGCCCTTTTATTTTTTGCTTCGAGGTCGGACGCATAGGTCTTCTCGCGGGCGAGGTCTTCTTGCAGGGCATTGATCTTGCGCGCGCCGTCGTCCCGCTCCTTGCCGATCGTCTCGATTTGCTGCTGCGCTTGTTTGGCGGTCGTTTCCGAAGAAGACCCGCCGACGCCCAGCATGAAAAAGCCGGCCGTTCCGCCCGCGGCCCCCATGACAAGCCCCGCGAGCGCCGCGCCCAGGCGTCCAAAGCCAGTCGGACGCGCGGCCGCCTCTCGGATTTTGGCCTGCGCGGCTTCCAGTTCGACGGTCAGGCGTTTGTTGTCCGCTTTGGCCGCGTCGCGTTCCGACGCCATTTTCCCCAGGACGGCGACATCCAGCGAAGTTCCCGGAGCGCATAGCGCTTCGACCGGGCGGGGGCGCTCATCGTAGGAAGTTGTCGCGAGATTGGCGATCCATTGTTCGAACTCGGCGGAGCAATTTTGTAATATCTTTTCTTTCGTCTCGTCGAACAGCGTGACCGCGCCCGCGATCGCCTCGCGTGCGGAGTTCATTTCGCTCCCGAAACGCTGCGCTTCGGTCTTTTTGATAAAGGCCAAAACCGCGGGAGAGTGCGGGTCGTCGGGAAATTGTTGCGCCCAGGAAAGCAGATGTTTTTCCTCGCCCGTCGCACGAGCGTCGAGGAGAGCCGCCAGGCCCTGGCCGCTCGATGCGCTTGCCGATCGACTCCAGCATTTTTCGCCAGCCGGCATGAGCGGGCGCGCCAGTCCAACCGGAAAGATCCTCCGCTTGCTCGTACACCAACTGCAAAGGAATTTCGCACAGCTCCAACGTGCAGGGAACGATCTTGCTATGATCCCGCGCGTAGAGTGCTTCGGCTCTCACGGGTCGCGACACGACCGAAGCCTTGCTCCAACAAACAATAACGGCCCTAGCCTGCTTTATTTCTGTTTCTATTTCATCGTCCCATTGGGAGCCGGCCTTAATGCGCTCGTCATGCCAAGCGCTCACGCCGAGTAGCTCCAATCCATCCACGATGGGTTTGATACGCTCCTTGTCTTCGCGCCCGTAACTGACAAAAACGTCGGCCATTTCACAAACTCCTGCCCGGAACGACCAAGGGCCGGGCTTGGACTCATCATGCAATGCTTTGGACTAACGGGATGGCGTGGTTGGCGGCGAGGCTTCTCAATCCCGATAACAAGTTTTGGTGGGAAGGATCGTTCGACGCCGCGACTGTTTCGAGGGGTTTTGTCCCCAGCGCTATCCAATCACATGGCGTTGGCGGCGACAAGCGGCGCGCTTTTGGCGAGGGAGCGCCTTTCCAGCGGTCGTAAACCTGAGTAGGAGGGAAGCCCCAAAACTACGCCGCCGCGAGACTCTCGAACAGCGCGCGCCCGTCGATGCCGCCGACGAGCGGATCGATCAGATTTTCGGGATGCGGCATAAGCCCCAGAATATTGCGCCTCGGCGAATAAATCCCGGCGATGTCGTTTCGCGAACCATTGGGATTGGCCGCGCCGCCGACATGACCCGCGCCGTCGCAATAACGGAAGGCGACGAGTCCCTCGCCCTCCAGCCGCGCGATTCCTTCGTCGTCGTCCTCGTAATTGCCCTCGCCGTGGGCGATGGCGACTTCGACGATCTGGCCCTTGGCGTAATGGCCTGTGAAGGCCGTGTCGTTCCGCTCGACTCGCAAATGCTGCATCTTGCACACGAAACGCAGATTGGCGTTGCGCATCAGCACGCCCGGCAGCAGCCCGCTCTCGCACAGGATCTGAAAGCCATTGCAGACGCCCAGCACCAGCCCGCCGCGCGCGGCGTGGTCGCGCACCGCCTCCATGATCGCGGTGCGGCCGGCGATGGCGCCGCAGCGCAGATAGTCGCCATGGCTGAAGCCGCCGGGCAGCACGACGAGATCGAGGCCGGCCGGCAGTTCGTGGTCGTCGTGCCACAGCATCGCGGGCTCGGCGCCCGTCGCTTGGCGAAGCGCGCGGGCCATGTCGCCCTCGCGATTGGAGCCGGGGAAGACGATGACGGCGGCTTTCATGCTGGGCGCGGCCTAGAGTTCAATGGCGTAATTCTCGATCACGGTGTTGGCGAGCAGCTTTTCGCAAGCCGTCGTGAGACTTGCGCGCGCGGCGTCCTTGTCGGCGGCGGCGATCTCGACATCGAAGACTTTGCCCTGGCGCAGGCTGGCGACGCCGGGAACGTCAAGCGCTTTGAGCGCGCTCTCTATGGCCTTGCCCTGCGGATCGAGCACGCCGCTTTTTAGGGTGACGATGATGCGGGCTTTCATGAACTCCATCCGGCGCGCGAGGTTTTGCATGGGTTAGCGGCGCCGGCGGGAAAGCGCAAGTTTTTTGGGCGGGATCCGCTACTGCCGCGGCGCGAGGCGCAATTGCGCGACCGCGAAGGCGACGAGCGAGGGGTGCGCGCGCAGCGGGCCAATCTCAACCGCGGCCATATTGGCCAGCGCCCTCGCGAGGTTTTCGGTGGGCTGGCCGTCGGCGGTGAAAAGATGTAAATCTTCGTCTGGGCCGGCCGCGATTCCCTCCGCGATGTGGGTCGCGTAATTATTGATTCGGATCAAATCTCCGGAGCAATCGACGAGCGGCGCCGGCGACGCCTCCTGATGCGCGAAAATGCGCGTTTTCGGCCCTGTTTCGCTCGTTTCATGCGCGATTATGCTCGGCGTCGTGGGCGCCGGGACGAGGCTGGTCAGGCGCGCCTGGGGGGCCGGCCGCGCGTGGCGGAACCCCCTCCTCGGCGCGCCGCCCGGCAGATGCGTCGCGAGCCAGCGC
>JBAWEN010000331.1:0-1545 GCA_049591215.1 Methylocystis sp.
GGGGCGAGCATTTACGGCCAACGCGGCGATTGTTCAAGTGGCTGGCCGAGAGCGCGCGCCCTGGCCCCTTCATAACGACCCTCGCCTCATGCCGGGAAGACGCGCCGCTTCGCTAATGCCTTGGCACGGGATGGTCTAGATGGAAACAATTTTAGTCTAAATCGACGCCGATGCGCGGAAAATTGTAATTGTTCGCTTGTTGGCGGTCTCGTATCCAGGCGCTATTCGAGCATAAACACGGCGGATGCGCTTCCTCGCGCCCGACGTTTAACAAAATATTCGCGTTAGGTTGATGTTTACATACAATTTTGCCGGGAGAATTAAGTTATACAACTTGATTCTCGCCTATCTTTTGCTTGATTCTGGCCATGCGGCGCGGTTCGCGTCGCATTAATCTGGCGTTTCGAGATGGATGCGACCAACAAGATGACGGGATTTATCAACGAGATCGCTGGCCTCGCCGGCGTGCGCGACCGCGACGCGCTCGAATATACGATGGCCTCGGTGATGTTCGAACTGACGGGCGCGCGGCTGCTGTCCACATGGAGCGTCGCGCCGCGAGACGGCGCCGTTGGCGTTCGTTGTTGCGTGACGCTCGGCTCGGCGCGCTGCGAGCACTGCGAGGTCACGAGTTGCGCGCTGCCTGGCGACAATGTCAAACAGCTCGACAGTAAACCAGCGCTGAAGACCTGTTACGAGACCAAGCGCCATTTTCGCGCGCGGTCCGGCGTCTGCGGCCTTTATCGCCATGTTTTTCCGGTCGTCAACGGTCACGGCGTCGTCCGTCTCGTCGAAATTCTGCGCGCCGAGCCGATGCGCGAGGACGAGGAGCGGCTGGTGTTCGGGCTATTGCGCATCTATCGCAATCATCTCGGCATAAATGGCTACGGCGATTGCGACCATCTCACCGGCTTGCTCAACCGCCGCGCCTTCGAGGAGACGTTTCGCGCGCTGATCTCGCCAAAACTCGGGCGTAAAACATCGCCGTTCGGACCGTTGCGCGCCGGCGACGAGACGGGCGGTGCGCATCTCGCGATGATCGAAATAGATTTGTTCAAGCGCATCAACGACGGCTTCGGACATCCCCACGGCGACGAGGCGCTGGCGCTGCTCGCGCGCCTGCTGGGCGAGAACTTTCGCGAGACGGACCGCCTGTTCCGCTTTGGAGGCGAGACGTTTGTCGCGATGCTGCCGGACACCGACTCGGAAGGCGCGGCGGCGGCGCTGGAGCGGCTCCGCCTCTTGGTCGAGAATTTCGACTTTCCGCTGGTCGGCCGCGTCACCGTGAGCATCGGCTACACCGCCGCGCGGAATGACGACACCGCCGCCAGCGCCAGCGCCCGCGCCGAACAGGCGCTTTATGCGGCCAGGGACCAGGGGCGCAATCGGGTCTGCTGCTTCGAAGAGTTGCCCGTCGGCCGCGCCGTGGCGGCGGCCGGGTGACGGGGGAGGCCCCGGCGTTCGGGTTCGCGGGGAGGCTTTGGGGGGCGGCTCACCCCTCCCAAACCACCGCCCCATCCACCACCGTCAACTTCACCACCCCCT
>JBAWEN010000332.1:0-4010 GCA_049591215.1 Methylocystis sp.
ATATTGGAAGGGCCCTTAGTGCCGATTCCGGAGAGAAGAGCGGGTTCGCGAGCGACATCAACACTGCGATTGTGGAAAGTCTGAAAACGCCGATTAGGAGACCTGTGCGCGGATAGTTTTGGACGGCGTGATTTTCCTATGAGCTGGGCCGCCCAAAGGCGCATAATTCACGGATGATCACTTTTCAGGGGAAGACCATCGGCTGATTGGGCTTCCACGAAGACACCGTAGGCAATGGCCAAAACGACGGTCGCCGGCACCGCAAGCACCACGCCCATCGCCCCAAAAAGCGCGCCAAAGGCCAGCATAGAGAATAGCAACACGACCGGCGGCGCCATAAGCGAACGGCTTTGAAGATAGGGCGTTATCAGATACCCTTCGACGAAACTAGCCAAGCCGATCGCGAGCGCTGCGAGAGCGGCGCTTTCCAGCCCGTGCGGCAACGCGACGAGCCCTCCCACGATCATAGCGATTATAGAGCCGAAATAAGGAATGAACGCCAGAACGCCGCTGATAGTTGCGAGCGCCAGGGGCGCCGGGACGCCGAAGGCCCAAAGCGCCGCCCCCGCGAAAAAGGCGTTCATGCCGACGACATAGAGTTGGATGACCAGCCATTGGCGCAAAACGGTGCTGGACTGATCCAAAAACCGCACCATGTTGGGCCGTTGCGACGCAGGCGTAAACGCGATGACGCCAGAAGTATAACGCTTTGGATCCGCCGCAAGATAGGCAGCGCCGATGATAGCGAAAACTCCGTACCCGAGGCCATTGCCGAAGGACCCGAGGAGCGCGGCAAGCTGCTGAGCGACTGGGACCGCTGCTTTGGTGAAGTCGACGTTTACGAGGAATTTCTCGACGAAATGGCCCCACGGGTGCGCTTCCACCCCGCGACCGATCAGGGCGATCGCGTCCGGAATATCGAGGCCAATCTCATCATATTGGCGCACGAGCTGACCGCCGAACAGCGTCAGGCCAAGGACAACCGAAGCAACTAGAGTGAGCGCGACGACGCCGAGCGACAGTCCCTGCGATAGGCCGAGACGCGCCGCGACGCGCTGGGCGCCGCCGCGCCAAGCGAGCGCGACGAGAATTGTCGCGAAGACCAAGGGGAGAAGGTCCGTCAGCTTCCAAAGGACAAGCGTCGCGGCCACGGTCGCCGCCGCGATCGTGGCCACGACGACTGTTCGGGAGGCGAAGTCGCTGTGTTCGACTTTCTTAGTCAGAAAACTAAACTTCATGGCGCGCTCGGACGGCTGTCTGTGGAGATCAAAAGTGGACGCGGTCTGCGGGAAGAGTGGCTTGCGCGGCCTATTCGTTGACGCGTCTCCACGCTGCATGATGCTATCCGATCAAGCAGCGAGGTCAATGATTTGATCGGCAGGCTTTTCGACGAGGCTTTGCCAGCCGTCGACTTTCCGCATGACGATCTGGCCTGACGCCATCAGCGCCCAGAACAACATGGCGGCTGTTTCGGCGCGGGGCGCCGCGGTTTGCGTCTTGATCCTTCGCTTGAACTCTTCATGCAGGCGCTCGATTGCTTTCGGGGTTCGGATGGATTTCCAATTGCTTTGCGGAAAGCGCATGAAGGTGAATAGTTTGGGCGCCACTACAAACGGCGGCGACGCGTCGAATTTCTCGATTTCATGAACAAGGTTATCGCCGACCATTTCGGCCACGAAATTCATGTCGTTCTCGACAATTGCAGAAAGCAGCGCCCGGCGCCCCGGTGACGGGGATGCGCCGAGCGAAAGAAGTCATTCAAAAGAATCTGATCTTTACTCCGGTAGCGAGAAGACAGTCAGCACGCCGCCGAGCGCCGTGTAATTCGAAAGGCTACGATAATCGCCGACCGCGCCAAGACAGCCGTTGCTCTTGGTGAGGCCCGCCGCAAGGCCGATGCCGGCCGAGCCGCCGACTCCCGAAAGCACCGCGACATGCTGTTTTCCGTCGACCTCATAGGTGATGACGTTGCCGATGATGCCGGAAGGGGTCTTATGTCTAAAGAGCTCGTTGCCGGTGTTGGTGTCGACAGCCTTCAGATAGTCTTCGAGCGTGCCGTAAAACGTCACGCCGCCGTCGGTGGAGAGCGCTCCCGACCACACGGAGAACGGTTCCTTGTTCGACCAGACGATCTTGCCCACCTTGGCGTCCCAGGCGATAAACGCGCCTGTGTGTGTTTCGCCTTTGTCGCGGTCGGCGGGGAACATCTCCACCGTCGCCCCGACATAGGGGTGACCAGCCGAGTAGCTCACGCGAAACGGCTCGAAATCCATGCAGACGTGATTTGTCGGGACGAGAAACAGGCCGGTGTTCGGATCGTAGCTTGAAGGCTGCTATATACCAGCCCCCAGGCCTTGCCACCGGCAAGCTTCCATTGATCGCCTTGCCCGGTGTTGATGCCTGAATCCTTGCCCACGGGCCTGCCGAGATGCGTCGTCTCTCCCGGCCCACGAGGAGCGCGGCCTCTACCCTTGATTGGCGCGACCTTCTTGTTCGCGGAGGGATTGGATTGTGGCGCGGCGAGGATTCGTTCGGCGGTCCTGGCAATCGGATTGCTCATGACTCGGAAGGGAAAAGTAGAAAAAAAGGCGTTCGCATTGGGATCCTTTATCTCGCCCACGAGCTGGAGTTTGATGAGAAACGCACTCTATTAGATTCGCTCCAGGTCGCCTCAAAGACTGGCCCCGCGGCGTTTTCGCGGGCTCGAACGGAGTAAGAGCATGATCGAGTCTCATGGCCGGTTCGTCTGGTATGAGCTGATGACGACAAATGTGGATGCGGCCAAGGCCTTCTACGCGGATGTCGTTGGCTGGGGCGCACAGCGGATCTCCATGCCCGGTTCGACCTATAGCCTTCTTACAGCTGGAAATTTTCCCGTCGCCGGGCTCATGAGCATGCCGGAGGAGGCCGCAAGGAGGAGCGCGACGGCGCATTGGATTGGATATGTCGAAGTCGACAACGTTGACGACGCCGTGGAGCGAACCAGGCAGTTTGGCGGAATGGTGTATGTCCCGCCGACGAACGTGCCCAACATCAGCCGCTTTGCGATCGTCGCCGATCCGCAAATGGCGACATTCGCCATGGTCAAAGGGCTGAAGCCTCGTCAAGAGCCGCCCGCCGGGCTGGGCGCGCCGGGTCGCGTGGGCTGGCACGAATTGCTCGCCGCCGACTGGGAGAAGGCGTTCGCTTTTTACAGCGCGCTATTCGGTTGGCGAAAATCCGACGGGCACGTCGGTTTGCTGGGCGCGTATCAGGGCTTCGCCGCCGGAGCGACGACGATCGGAGGAATGTTCACCAAGCCGCCGACATTGCCTCACCCTTTCTGGCTTTACTATTTCAACGTCGCGGACGTCGAGGCGGCGGCGAACCGCGTGGAGGCGCGCGGCGGCCAGATCCTTTATGGCCCGCTCGAAGCGCCTGGCGGGGCCGGGATCGCGCACTGCGCCGATCCTCAGGGCGCCGTATTCGCGCTGCTGGAACGGCGCCGCCGCAAAGCGATCGGATATTCCGTACAGCGCCGCCCTCCCGGCGCGGCGCGAGACAAATAGAGTCCGCGCTCGTCATTCGAAACGTCACGATTTCGCGCCGCGACCAAGCGCGAATTGACCGACGGGGCCTTCGACGTGAAATTCGACGCCCGTCATCTTCGCGAACAGATCGATATTCTCTACCCCGATCGCGCAGCCGCCGAGCCCCATGTCGGTCGCCATCAGGTAGAAGGTTTGCATCAAGGCGCCGACGTCCTTTAGAATTAAAGAATAGGCGATCGAGCTGTATTTCCATGAAATCCGGCCAAACCGCGCGCAGATCGTGATCAGAATCTGAGGCGGCGCCGGCGCGCCCGCGGCATTCGTGGCTCCAGCAAGCAGAGCTTCCAATTCATCCGTCGCCGCGTCGATCGAGACCAATAGATGCGCGCCGGCGTCATAATGGTAGAAACCGCGGGCGAGCCCTTCGCATTTGTCGACAGCGAGATAGAGTTCAAGCTCGTAACTCGCGCCCGCGCAAGG
>JBAWEN010000333.1:0-3899 GCA_049591215.1 Methylocystis sp.
TCGAGCGTGAGCGCGGAGTCCGCCGGCGCCTCGCGGATGAAACGCGGCATGATCGGCGCGCGCGTACGCGGGCGGAAGCAGCAGCGCCGCGCGATCTCGACGCTGCTTTGCGTCGCCTCGGGCAGATCGGCGAACAGGGCGAGCATCTCCGCCCTGGTCCTGAAATAATGGGTGGGCGTCAGGCGCCGGCGCTCGGCGGCGCTGGTCACCGTGCCTTCGGCGACGCAGAGCAGCGCGTCATGGGCCTCGAAATCCTCGGCGCTCGCGAAGAACGGCTCGTTTGTCGCGACCAGAGGCAAGCCGCGCCGATAGGCGAAATCCAGGAGTTGCGCCTCGACGTCGCGCTCCTGCGCGAGGCCATGGCGCTGGAGCTCGATATAGAGCCGGTCGCCGAAGAGCCCCTCCAGCGCCTCGAGCCGCGCCAGGGCCGCGTCGATGCGCGACTGGCCGAGCAAAATGTCGAGCGCGCCGTCGGGGCCGCCCGTGAGGACGATCAGATCGGCGCCGTCGCTTGAGAGATCCGCCAGCGTGACGCACGGCGAATCGCCTGGCGCGGCGCCGAGATAGGCGCGCGAGCATAGCCGCATCAGATTGCGATAGCCGGTCTGGGTTTTGGCCAGCAGCACGAGATTGGCGTGTCCGGCCCCGCCCTGCCCCTGCGCGCCGCCCCTCGAATCACGGGAATTGGCGTCGCCGAAATCCACCGCGAGCTGCACGCCGGGAATCGCCTGCACGCCGACCTTCTCGGCTTTCTCCGAAAACTCCAGCGCCGCGAACAAATTATTGGTGTCCGTCACGGCGAGCGCCGGCTGCGCGTCCTTTTCGGCCAGTTGAATGAGTCGGCCGAGCGTCAGCGCGCCCTCGCGCAGCGAAAAGGCGGTGTGGGCGTGAAGATGGATGAAGCCGGGGTCTACTATCATGCGCCCATATTAACGCGAGTGATGCGCGCTTCGCGAGTCCGGTTCGCTTGTTACAGCCTGCCGTAAACGACGCGGGTTCCGCAAACGATGTCGTGCAAGGCTTTGCGTTCCTTGGTCCAAAGCGGCATCAAAAAGCCCAGACACAGCGGCAGGGCCGAGAGAAAATAAGCCAAATAGCGCAACGCCCCGAAGGTCGCGTCCAGGCGAGCGCCATTGGTTCTGATCACATAAATCCCGCAAATTCGCTTGCCCGGCGTCGCCTGCCAGGGGCCGGCGGAAAAATAGGCGTAATAGGCGATGATGGGAATGAATTCGATCACGCCGATGATATTCGCATTGGCGCGCGCCCAATCCTCGGCGCCGTCCCCGTGGATCGCCACGATCACGATGGAGAAAAGCAGCGCCGCGACGGTCAGCAGCAACAGGGTCAGCACGTTGTCAATGATATGCGCGCCCAGTCGGATCCAGAAACTGGCGAAATTTCCCGGCCCGGGCGCCGCGGCGGGTCGCGGCGCGCCATAGTCGGGACCGGCTTCGCCCGACTTAAAGAAGCGCGGAAATGGCGCGAATTCCATTATCGGCGTCCAGTTCGGCGCGCCGACCAGATTGAGGTTCGAGCCGCGTCCAACCGCCCCGCTCTCGATCATTTCCTTGAGCTTCAGCCCTTTTATCGGGCCGATGACGCCCACGCCGTCGTGCAGGTAATAGAGTTGCTCGAGCGGATCTGGCGACGGCGGGTTCTGCTGGCCGAGACCGGGAAATTCGGACACTGAGCGCTTCTCCGATCCGTCGCGCCGAAATGGCGAGACGCGATTGCCGGTAACGAGCAACCTTTCCGGATCGCGTGGCTCGATCCGAACCGATGGCTCTTCAAGGCGGATTATGTTTCGCGGCCGACAGCTTCAAGAGCGCGGCTCCGCAGCATATAGGACGGCGCGAAGGGGCTGTCGAGCCGCGCGTTCCGGTCTCGCCCGATGGAGCGAGCCCGCCCGCGGCCTCGCGAGGCCGGGCCTAAGTAACTCATATTTTAATTCAATGAATTGCCGGGGTTCCCGCCCCTTGCTTTGGCGGCGCGGCCCGTCGTGACGAAGACAGCAAGCCCAGCCGCGAAATCCTCGGCCGGACTTGCTATCAAACATCTAGCGGTCGCGGCGTCGAGGGTTTTCCATTTCTTGTCGAAAGGGAAAGATGTTCGACGCCGGCGCTCTAACGTTTGTCTCGGGCGAACCGGACGTTCCTGCTCGCTCACAAAGGAAACCAAACGCTTTAGGAAGCCGGCGTAAAGGCCTTCGTGGCGGTCTCGATCGGCTTGAAAACTTCCTTCGCAAGCGCGGTATACAACTCGCCCAGCTTGGTCGCCTCGGCGACGAAATCCTCGTAGGAGGACTTGGCGAACTCGGACTGAAGCGCGACCGCTTCGTCGATTTTCTTCACGCCAACCAGCTTCTCGGCCAGTTCGCGCGTCTTCTCGAAGGACTTCTTGGAGTAGTCAGTCGTCTCGGTGGCGATACCTTGCAGACCCTTGGTAAACGCAGCCGTAGCCGCGGAAACCGCTTCGAATTGATCCTTGCCGAGCTGCTGAACGCTGTCGAAATTGGCGACCATGGGGAACGTCCTTGTATTTGCGGCGCGATCCCTGGAATACAGCCGCCACTTGGCGGAGGACGGGCGCGCACTGTTCACGAACTATCTATACCGCAACGCACAATAAACAGTCAAGCGCTATGTTGCGTTGCAAAACGTAACGAAAATCCATTCGCGCGCCTTAACCCCGAAGTAACCGAGTTCCCGTAACTTGGTGGACTGTGATGTTTTGGTGACGGTTCCCGCCCTGGACCCGACGCCAAGGCTGGGCGTAGGTCTGTTGACGGATGAGTAAAAATGACCAATTCGGGTTTCAGCGCGCGCTTGTGGCGTTTTCCATCCGTCTCCCTGGCGCTTCTTGTCGCCGTCGCGCTCTGTCTGGGGCTAGCGACCACTTCCGAGGCGCGAGGGCGCCATCATGGACGGCATGCGCACGATCATCGGCGCTCCATAACCATTTACGTCTCGCACCATCATCATCGCGGCGCGCGTCTAGCCTATCAGCGCCGCCATGGACGTCATCATTATGCGCGGGCCGAGTCCTCCGGGGGCGAGATGACATCCCCGCGTGGCGTGGCCGCGATCGTCGTCGACGGCAACAGCGGGCGCACCCTGTTCGCGGCGAATGAGAATCAGCCGCGGCACCCCGCCTCCGTCACCAAGGTCATGACCCTTTATCTTCTGTTCGAACAGCTTGAAAAGGGTCACTTGCGTCTCGACTCGCCGCTGATGATCTCGCAGCACGCCGCCGCGCAGGCCCCTTCGAAGCTCGGGCTGCAACCGGGCGAGACGATCGAGGTCGAACACGCCATCAAGGCCGTGGTCACGAAATCCGCTAACGACATCGCCGTCGCGATCGCCGAAAACGTCGGGGGCGACGAGGACAGTTTCGCGCGGATGATGACGAGCAAGGCCCATGCGCTGGGCATGAACTCCACGCATTTCGCCAACGCCTCGGGCCTGCCGAACAGCGAGCAGATCACCACCGCGCACGACCTAGCCGTGCTGGGGCGGGCGATTCAAGACCGCTTCCCCCATTACTACCGCTATTTCTCGACCCACACCTTCGCCTACCGCGGCGCGGTGATGCAAAACCACAATCATTTGCTTGGCCGCGTCGAGGGCATGGACGGAATCAAGACCGGCTACACCGCCGCGTCCGGCTTCAATCTGCTCACCTCGGTCCGCCGCGGAGGACATCATATCGTGGCCGTCGTGCTTGGCGGCGCGAGCGCCGGCGCCCGCGACCGGTATATGGCCAGTCTGATAGAGGATCACATCGACGACGGCGCCGGCGTGCGCACGGCCGCCGCGATCACCGAGGACCAGTCGGCGGAGCGAAGCGCCGCGGTCGAACCCGAGCCCGCGCCGGTCGCCGAACGGGAGGTCGAGAAC
>JBAWEN010000334.1:0-5416 GCA_049591215.1 Methylocystis sp.
AGGCGCGGCTGGGTTCGCCCGGTTTTTGTGGACTAGAGGAGGAGGTCGCGCATCTTGGCGCGCTGGCGCCGGATGTCTCGCTGGTCGCTTTCCGCCATGGGGCGCGTCAGGCGCTGTTCCAGTTGCGCCAGACCTTGCGCGGCGACGCGGCGGCGGTGGTCGCGGCGCTAGCGCGGCGCGGCCTTGCCATCGAAATCCTCTCGGGCGACCGCGCCGAGGCGGTGGAGTCCATCGCCAAGACGCTCGATGTCGCGGAATGGCGGGGTGGGCTGAAGCCCGCCGAAAAGGTTGCGCGTATCGAGGCGTTGCGCGCGGCGGGCCGCAAGGTTCTGATGGTCGGCGACGGGCTGAACGACGCGCCGGCCCTGGCCAGCGCTCACGCCTCGATGTCGCCGATCGACGCGACGCAGGTCACGCAGGCCGCGGCCGACGCGGTGTTTTTGGGCGAGCGCCTCGCGCCCGTGCTGTCGACTGTCGAGACAAGCGTCCAAGCGCAGTGGGTCATGCGCCAAAACCTCGCGCTTTCGGTGATCTACAATCTGTTCGCCACGCCGCTCGCCATGTCCGGACTGTTGACGCCGCTGATCGCCGCCGCGGCGATGTCGGGCTCGTCGCTTCTGGTGACATTGAACGCCCTGCGCACGGGCAAGCAGGTGCGCGGACTCGGCGAGGGCGCGCCATGACCGTATTGCTGTTTCTCGTGCCGCTGGCGCTCGGCTTGGGCTTCGTCGGATTGATGAGCTTTCTCTGGTCATTGAAATCGGGCCAATACGACGATCTCGACGGCGCGGCGCAGCGCGTGCTGTCGGACGACGATATCGAGGAGGAGCGGCGGTGAGCGTCGACGATCTGAGAATGCGTCCGGGCGAACTGGCCTGTGTCTGCGGCTCGCCCGAAGCCGGCGACGACGCGCTCGACGCGCATGATCTCGGGCGCCTCGCCGCCGGCTTTGGCCTCTCGGCGCTGGCGCAGGCGCTGGTGCTCTCGACCTTGCCCGAGGCAAGCCGTCTGCTCGCGCCGACGCTCGATCGGCTCGGTTGGCCCTATGCGCTGCTGCTGGTCGGCGCGGCGCTCGCGACCTTTCCGGCCGCGTTTCTGATCGACGCCTTCGGGCGGCGCTCCGCCTTCGCGCTGGGCGCAAGTCTTGGCGTCGCGGGCGGATTGCTCACGGCCTTCGCGGCGTCGCGCGGAAATTTTTCAGCGCTTTGCCTTGGCGCCTTCTGGCTTGGGCTCGCTCAGGGTTTCGCCCTGTTTTATCGCCACATAGCGGCGCGCGGCTCGGCGCTGGCTACGCGCGCGGGTCTCGTGGTTCTGGCCGGCGGGGCGTTGGCGGCGGGCGGAGCGCCGGCGTTGATTCGCTTCGGCGCGCTGTTCGGCGAGGGCGTCGGACCACTGCTGATCATCGCCGCGGCGCTGCACGCGCTCGCCTTGTGGGCGGCGACACGACTGCCGCATGCGATAGCGCCGATAAGATTGGAGGCGCGCCCCGCCGCCGCCTCGTCGTGGCGTTTTGTCGCCGCGACGCTCGGCGGCGCGCTAGGCTGGTTCCTGATGGCGGCGGGAATGTTGCACGGACCGTTGCAACTCTCGCTATGCGAGGCGTCGCGCGGCTTTATCGGCGCGGCGATGGCGTGGCATCTGCTCGCCATGTATGGGCCGGCGGCGCTGGCCGCGCGCTGGCCGAAGCTGGCGCCGCCCGCCCTGTCCATGCTCGGCGGGCTGGCGGCGATGCTTGTGGCGCTGGGCGCCGTGCGCGCCGGGGCGAGCGTTTTCAGCGTGACGGCGGCGATGATGGTCATCGGCGCGGGATGGTCGCTGGTCAATGTCGGCGCCATGCGTCTGCTGCACGACAAGGGCCGTCCGCCGCGACTGGCGCTGGCGCTGCACGATCTTTGTCTGCTGGGCGCGGCGGCGGCGGGGGCGTTGGCGCTTTAGGCGCGTTCATCTCGCGAATTATTCGATGCCGAGGAACTTCTTGGCCGGACCAAGATTGTCGCCGAATTCCTTGAGAAAACGAACCACTTGCGCGCGTTCCGTCACCGACAGGCCGACGTCCGCGGCGCGGGAAAAGGCGATGTTGGAGGCGTCCAATTTGGCGAATGTTCCCGACGCCAGCGCGGGAAATTCAATTTCGACGCCGCCGCCCGACAGGAGCCGCGCGCGGGTCTTTCCGCCTTTCTTTTCCCCGTGCGCATCGACAAATCCATACCAAAACGGGAAATCGGCGGGCGGTTTGCCGTGCTTGAGATTGACGACCGCCACCTGATCGGCGTGCTCTTCCGTCAGATCAAGCCATCGTCCGACTGATTGAGCCGAGCCGACATCGGGCGAGATCACATGCACGATCGTCAGGCGATAACCCTCCGCCTCGACGGCGGCCATGAAGCCGTCAAGAGACGCGCCTTCATCGATAATACGCGTCAGATCGCCGAGAAGACCGCCGGCGAGGTCGTGAACGCAAAGAGCCTCGCGGGACGCCATGCAATCCAGCACCATGTTGCGTTCGCCCTCGACGCGGCCCTGATAATAGCCGACGCCCTCTATCGCGCATTGGTCGTCGACGAGATCGCCGGTGGCGTCGCGCAAGCCAAGGACGCGGAGCGTCGCGCCGATGCCTCCATCGGCGTCATAGGCCGCGATCCGCGATCCGTTCGACCGGAGGAAATCGATCAGCGTACGCGTGAATACGGACTTGCCGACGCCGCCCTTTTCAGAGGCGACGAGGACAAGACGACGAGGAGCCGGAGGGATCGCGCGGGTGCGAAATCTCGGAGCGTCGGACATTCTTCCAACTACCGCTGGTTTTATCATGGCCTGCCTCTGGTGTGCCTCGCTCGAAGCGAGACGGTATCGTGGATTACGCGCCGGAAAAATCAGACGTCTCTGTCAGAGAGACGTGTTTTGAGCGCGGCGGCGATGATCGCGGTTCTTTGCAATGTTGGCATTTGCGGCGCGCGAGCCCGTTTGATGCCGTCATCCGTGATCACGGGAGCAACGCGAGCGAGCGGAGCGGCGGCTCGCTGCGTTGGTGATCGGGCATCGGGAGGCTTTTCCGTCGCACGTTCCGTCGGCGTTGCTTCCATGGGCGCGGCCTTGGCTTCGTTAATATAATTTTTTAGCGTGCTAGCGGCAATTTTAAGGCCTTTGGCGGAAAACATGTCAGCAATGTCGCGATGTGAATAACCATGCGCGCGGAGGCGCAAAAGATCCGGCAACATCTCGACTACAAGCGCGCGGACACCGCCGGAGCGGCGATGAGGCGGCCTCTTGGGAGGCGCCGCGAGCGCGGCGCGGACGGCGGCGCGCACTTTGGCTTTCTTATTGCCAAACTCCATTAAAAAGCCCCTTCGGCCATGCCACTCGTATGACCCAGCCTGCGACGAACCATATATCGAATCCTTCAAACCGCGCAACCGATTATGTTATTGTCTGGCTTCAAAAAAATGTGGGTTTGATGTGCCGCGAGCAGCATATTTTCCTGACGGCTTTTAGTTCAGGCCGCATCGCTATCTCATGGCCGGCGCCGGTTTCCGACGGCGCGCCCGCGGCGGGGCGCTGGCTTACGATCAAACCTCTTCGCTGACATCACGCGGCTCATCGCGGAGTTGCGATCGCCGCCTCTACCATCTAAGGCATTCCATTGTCGCGCGACCGGGCCCGATTTGCGGGACAGGCGCGTCTTGATGGATGCGAAACCGACATTTCCGAGGCGGAACGTCGTCGCCGCCATTGAGGCTTGGCGGGTAGTATCGGCGGCCTCCGGCCTTGTCGGATGACCAACATCGCGGCGGCCTCGGCCTCCACAAGCTAGTCGTCGGATGAAGGTCGGACGAACGATGGAGACGATAATCGTGGCGCCAGAAACAATTTCACCCGATGCCAACGTCAGCGCAAGAACGTCCGTGAATGTCGATTGGCTTATGTTTGGATTGTACGTAGTATATATCGTGGCGGCGTTTTTCGTTTATGAGCTATCGAGCATTGGTTCTCCAGTCTGTTTCAGTGATTGCTTTGAATATATAGAATTGATGCAGGCAAGTGGACCCGAATTTTTCCATACCATGCTTACGATGTTCAGGCCGTGGGCCGTGCCCACCTTTTTCTCAATGTTCGGCGCCTTTGAAATTTCGAGCGCCGCGCGCATCGTGCTCTCGCAAACCTATATCGCGTTTTTGTCCTGGCTTTTATTCGCCTATGCCTGCCAGGGCATGTTCGCGACGCGCGCGATGAAATTCGTCGGATTCGTCGCGGTTTCCAGCCTCATGTTTGGTCAAGGCTATTATCATTTCAACCAGTTCCTGCTGTCCGACTCGCTCGCGATGTCATCGGTTTTGACGCAATATGCGCTGGTTTTCCTGTTTCCCCGCTTCGTCCATTTTTGCGAGAAAGTCGATCACGGCAAAACCTACGTCGTTCTATATTTGGGCGTGCTTTTTATTGTCACCGCGTTCGAGATGGCGACCCGCGACGCCAATATCATGCTGGGCTTATCGGGGATCGCCTTTTTGATCTTGGCCAATCGCAAGGGCGCGATCGGCGACGAAGCGCGGTGGATTCTCGTGATGTTCGTCTTCGTCGCGGCGTTCGGTCAATCCTGGGCCGCCCGGTTGCGCCATCCGGTGAACGCGAAAAATATTCTGGCGGGTGCGGTGTTCGCGAACGAAGACATGCGGAATTTCTTTTCAAGGCATGGCATGCCGGCCAGTTTCGACGCCGCCGCCGCGGATGCGAAGCCGCAAAGCCTCGACGCGGTCGACATCGATCAAATAAACGAAGTTAAGGCGAAAATGGCGAGCGCCGAACCGGGGTCCGAGGAAACAAAGTTTCTCGGTGGGGTTGGCGGCGTTTACGCGATGTATTTCTTGACGCATCCGGCCTATGTGACCGGCAATGTCGCGCGCCACTGGCGCTTGATTTTCACTCAGACCTTAGACCTCGAGGCGACGATTGATCACGGCGCCTTCGCGAAGCTTGGCGCCCAAAAATTCGTTCGTCCCGGCGAGACGACGCCCTTCATCGCGGGCGCGTCGACGAGGCTCTCCGCAACCGACTATATCCCGCCCATCGTCGGGGCGGCGCTTCTGGCGCTGTGCGCGCTGCCGCCGCTGATTCGTCCCGGGGAGGTATGGTCCTTCGTTCCGCTGTTACTGGCGGCGACGGGCGTCGTGAACGCCATTCTCGGCTTCTTCGGCGACGTTTGGGAGAGAAGCGAAATGGAGCGCCACGCCTTTATTGGCAGCATGGTCTTGAGACTTGGGCTGATATTGTGCCTGCTGCGTCTGATCGAGGAAGCGCGCCGGCGCTGGGCGCCCGAGCGGCCGTCCGCTCCCTGACGCGCGAGCGGCCAGCGCCTTGCCCGGCCTAACCCCCCGCGGCGCGATGGATCAATATACCGATATCGCGTCATTCGCCGACG
>JBAWEN010000335.1:0-1929 GCA_049591215.1 Methylocystis sp.
AGTCTCTTCTTGCGACCTCGCTGCCACTAACCATAGCGCGTAAATACGAATAGCTGCTAGCCGTTCCAACTTCACAGAATATGTATGCAAATTGTTCAAAGGGCACGCCGCCGCTTCCAAGCGGTATTTTAAGTGTATAAACCTCGCCATGCACATCAGTTACAGAAAACGCAAAATGATTGGCCGGAGATAGATAAAACTCCGCCTTTGCACCTTCCGGCGTCCGAAAGCTATATTGATATTTCTTTCTATCCTCTGTGATATCATTGATCTGTATTACCATTCCAGTACCAAATCCAGGCAATTTTTCGTCAGAAGCTCGATTGGATGGCGGCTGGGACTCGCTTCGCGCTTGAGATGGTGCGGCGGCCGGAACGGTCGCGATCGATTCAGGCGCACTCCAATACCAAACGCCGAATCCAATAATTCCAGCAAGAAGCGATATTACAATGACCCTTCTGGCCCATTTCTGAGCGACAATATCGGCGTCTTTATTGCGCAACCACGCTGGGATCGATCGAAGGCTATAGAATTCAGCCCACTCAGACAGGGCGGATACCGCATCCTTCGGCCGCGTGCGGGCGTGGGCCATCACGAGGCCCCCCGCCGCAAAGAGAAGCCCCAAAGATGTGAGAAAAATCTGCATCCCCGACATGGCGCTATCATACAAGGCCCCATATCGTTCGCGCGAGTCCAAAGATCCCGATGGCCGCCACGGACGTCCCTATTCAAACTGGACCACTTCCGAAAAGCGCCCGCGGTGACAGACTCTTTCGCGCGGGATAGACTGCGTTCCTTCGCGGCGACGTGGATTTGAGGCTGAAGGCAATTGCAGGAGATCGCGCGGACCGCGCAAGAAGCACTTCATTCCGACCAGGGCCGCGCGCCCTTTTTCGGGGCGTTGGCGCTTAGGTTTCGCGCTCTCGTCGCGGCGGCGGTCGAGAAAGAAGTCGCGCTGCGGCGGCCCTTTTTGTGGACGCCGGTCGCAGCGGGCGCCGGGGCGCTGCTGTATTTTTCCGCCGACCACGAGCCGTCGCTTGCCTTCGCCCTGGCGCTGTTCGCGGCTTTCGCCCTCGGCGCCTACCGCGCCCGCGAAATCCCGCGTTTTTTCGCGCCGCTGCTGCTTTTGGCCTGCGTCAGCGGCGGCCTTTTCTCGGCCTGCTGGCGCGCGGCGCGGGTCGAGGCGCCGATTCTGCCGCGCTTGGGAATCGGGATTCTGACCGGCTTCGTCGAGGAGGTGGATTTGCGCCGCGCCGGCGCGCGTTTCGTGCTGCGCGTCGCCAGCGCCGAAGGATTGCCGGGCGACGCGGCGCCGGCCCGCGTGCGGCTCACGATGCGCGGCGAACCCAATTTCAAGGCGGGCGATTTCATCGCGCTGAAGGCGCGCCTGCTGCCGCCGGCCCACGCCTCGCTGCCCGGCGGCTACGACTTCGCCCGCGACGCCTTCTTTTTAGGGCTTGGCGCGGTGGGCAGCACGCTGGGGCGGGTCGAAGTGATGCCGCCGCCCGATCCGGCGCCGCTGTCGTTGCGCTTTTACGCCGCCGTCGACCGCGCCCGCAACGCGCTGGCCTTCCGCGTTTACAACGAGTTGCAAGGCGACGCGGGCGCCATCGCCGCCGCCATGGTGACCGGCAAGCGCGACTTTTTGTCTGAAAACGCCAGGGAATTGATCCGCCGCGCCGGCATTTTTCATGTGGTGACAATTTCCGGCGTTCAAATGAGCCTGGTGGCCGGGATTTTTTTCGTCGGCCTGCGCCGGTTGTTCGCCTGTTCGCGGACGTTGGCGCTCGATTATCCGATCAAGAAATGGGCGGCGACGCTGGCGATTTTCGCCGCGATTCTCTATGATCTCGGCACGGGCTCGCGCGTTGGCGCGGAGCGGGCGTTGGTGATGACGTTGGTGATGCTCGTCGCCGTGTTGTTCAACCG
>JBAWEN010000336.1:0-3561 GCA_049591215.1 Methylocystis sp.
TCCTGCGTCGATTCCTTTTACGAGAACCGCACGCGGCCCTGCCTGCTCTATCAGATCAAACGCTGCGCCGGCCCCTGCACTGGCGAAATCTCGATCGTCGAATACGAGGAGTTGGTGGCCGAGGCCAAGGACTTTCTGACCGGCAAGAGTCGGAGCGTGCGCGAGCGGCTCGCCGCCGAGATGACGCAAGCGGCGGAACGACTGGAGTACGAGCGCGCGGCGCGATTGCGCGACCGTATCTCCGCGCTGTCGGCGATACAGGGCGCGCAGGGAATCAATCCGCGTTCCGTCGAAGAGGCCGACGTCTTCGCGATCGCCAAGGACGCCGGGCGATTCTGCATCGAGGCGTTCTTTTTTCGCGCCTTTCAGAACTGGGGCAACCGCGCCTATTTTCCGCGCGCCGATCAGAGCCTCTCGGAGGAGGAGGTTCTGGGGGCTTTTCTGGCGCAATTTTACGGCGAGCACCCCTCCGCGCCGCTGGTTCTGCTCTCGCATAAAATCGAGGACCGCGAGATTCTGGAGGACGCGCTCTACGTCCGCGTGAAACGGCGCGTCGAGGTGCTGATGCCCCAGCGCGGGGAGAAGCGCGAACTGGTCGAACACGCGCTGACCAATGCGCGGCAGACGCTCGGGCGCAAGCTGGCCGAGGATTCGAGCCAGGAGAAACTGCTGGCGGCGCTCGGCGGGTTGTTCGGACTGCCCACCACCCCGCGTCGCGTCGAAGTCTACGACAACTCCCACACGGGCGGGACACAGGCGATTGGCGCGATGATCGTCGCGGGGCCGGCCGGCTTCATGAAGGCCCATTACCGCACCTTCAACATCGCCGGCGAGGCGATTGCGCCCGGTGACGATTACGCGATGATGCGGCAGGTTCTGACCCGTCGTTTCACGCGCCTCGCCAAGGAAACCGAAAACGAATCCGACGCGGAAGCCTTCCCGTCGAAGCCCGATCTCGTGCTGATCGACGGCGGGCGCGGACAATTCGACGTGGCGCGCGAGACGCTCGCTGCGTCGGGCCTGACGAATGTCGCCGTCGTCGGAATCGCCAAGGGCGCCGACCGAAACGCCGGCCGCGAGACCTTCTTTGTCGAAGGCCGCGAGCCGTTTCGGCTGCAGCCGCACGATCCGGCGCTTTACTTCGTCCAACGGCTGCGCGACGAGGCGCATCGATTCGCGATAGGGACGCATCGCGCCAGGCGCAAAAAGGCATTCACCACCAATCCGCTCGACGAAATCGCCGGCGTCGGACCAGCGCGCAAGCGCGCATTGCTGCTCGCCTTTGGCTCGGCCAAGGCGATCGCCGGCGCCGCGCTCTCGGATCTGGAGAAAACGCCGGGTGTCAACAAGGCGACCGCGCGGCTGGTGTTCGAGCATTTTCAGCGCGGGGATTGACTGGAGCAAGCTCCGAAAAGGTTGATAGACTTTTTCGATAAGAGCTTGCTCCAACATTTTGATTTTGAGCGATTTCTTGTCGTTCGAACGCTTCCGTTCGAACGGAAAGCGCTTTAAGATCGATCGGGTGCGACCAGGGGCCGGGCGTTGTCGAAACAGGCTTTCCACTAAAGCGGGGATAATAGTACACAGGCGAGCAACAATTAATTAGGCTCGGTTCTAAAATTGAAGTGTCCTTGACTTGTGTTTACATATAAGATGGCGTCAATTGGTTGACTACATGGATTTATTTCGACTAACTTTCGGTTGTAGCCGATTCGACGCGTATATTTCGTCGACATTTACCTTCAAGGAGGCGAGCTATGTTCATAATCGTGGACGAGAGAGAACTCGTGACGAATGGATATGCATGCCGTTTCCATCAGGAGGGCGTCGCCTCCGCGGGCTTTGGCGGGGAGCAATTCATCGATTGGGTGGACTCCGCCATCGAGGGCGACTTGCGAGCCGTCGAAGCCTTCTTGATCGGTGAATGCGCGGAGCGCGAGGAACTGCCAAAACTCATTCGCCGGCGCTCGCAAGCGCCCGTCATCGCGTTGAACGAGTCGGTGTCGCTAGAGCAAACGCTCGGCCTGTTTAGTTCCGGCGTCGACGACGTGGTGCGCAAGCCCGTGCACATAAAAGAGTTGCTCGCACGCGTGCACGCCATTCGCCGTCGGACGGAGGCGCGACAGGATATCGCGATGGCCGGTCCGATTCAGGTGTTCTTCGATGGCCGCGATCCCCGGGTGAAAGGGGAGCCGTTATCGCTGCCGCGCCGCGAACGGCGCATGCTGGAATATTTCGTGAGCAACAAGGGCCGCCGCCTCACCAAGTCGCAAATATTCAATGCGGTCTACGGCCTGTTCGACGACGCCATCGAAGAAAACGTGGTGGAAAGCCACCTAAGCAAGCTGCGAAAAAAATTGCGCGATCGGCTGGGTTACGAAGCGATCGAGTCTCAGCGCTTCCTCGGCTATATGCTCTCGGCGTCTCTCGGCGAGAGCGGCGCCGGAAATATTGGTCGGGAACACCGATAGACGATCGACAGCTCCGCCAGGGCCCCGAGGCCCCGGCTAGCTCGATGGCTCCGCTTTTCATCCTCTCGGAAGCGTTGGGCGGAAAGTCGCCTTACGCCAGCGCCGCCGCCTTGCCGCTCTTTTCGGCGCGCTTGCGCTCGTTCGGGTCAAGATAGACCTTGCGCAGGCGGATCGACTTCGGCGTCACCTCGACGCGCTCGTCGTCCTCGATATAGGCGAGCGCCTTTTCCAGCGTCATCTGGATCGGCGGCGTCAGACGCACCGCCTCGTCCTTGGACTGCGTGCGGATGTTGGTAAGCTGCTTGCCCTTCAGCACGTTGATTTCGAGGTCATTGTCGCGCGTATGCTCGCCGACGATCATGCCCTTATAGACCTTGCAGCCCGGCTCGATCATCATGGGGCCGCGATCCTCCAGCTTCCACATGGCGTAGGCGACGGCCTCGCCCTGGTCGTTGGAGATCAGCACGCCATTTCGGCGGCCCTGAATATCGCCCTTGTGCGGCGCATATTCGTGGAACAGGCGGTTCATGATCGCCGTGCCGCGCGTGTCGGTGAGCAATTCGCCCTGATAGCCGATGAGGCCGCGAGTCGGCGCGTGGAAAACGAGACGCAGGCGATCGCCGCCGGACGGGCGCATCTCGATCATCTCGGCCTTGCGCTCGTTCATCTTCTGAACGACGACGCCGGAATGCTCTTCGTCCACGTCGATGACGACTTCCTCGATCGGCTCCAGTATCTCGTCGCCCTCTCCCCTCTTGAAGACAACCTTTGGGCGCGAGACGCCGAGTTCGAAGCCTTCGCGGCGCATGGTTTCGATGAGAATGCCGAGCTGCAATTCGCCGCGGCCGGAGACGACATAGGCGTCGGCGCCGGGCGTGTCCTCGACGCGCAGCGCGACATTGCCCTCGGCCTCCTTATAGAGACGGGCGCGGATCATGCGGCTCGTGACCTTGTCGCCCTCGGTGCCGGCGAGCGGCGAATCATTGACGAGAAAGGTCATGGACAGGGTCGGCGGATCGATCGGCTGCGCCTGCAACGGCTCGTTCACGTCGAGCGCGCAAAGCGTGTCGGCGACGTTGAATTTTTCGAG
>JBAWEN010000337.1:0-3574 GCA_049591215.1 Methylocystis sp.
TGATATGCGTAGTCCATGATCCACTGACCTTGATGCAAACCGGTCGCCGCTTTGCCGCGGGCTGGCGCCCTGCTCGTGGAGCGCGGCGGGACACGCGTCCCGCGACTGGTTCTAAGGATACGATAACGCCGTCGCATCCCTGAGGGACCGACAAACGCGACACGCTACGGCCTTGCGGCCATCGTCAGAGGATGGAGATTGGCGGCGCTCTCGAGCCGACGGGCAGCGTCTGCCGCGGCGAGTAAGCATCTGTCTCCTCGCCGGACCATGCGTCCTGCGCATGGGAAATCCTAGCGAGCGCTTCCTCCCAGGAGGAAGTCGGCGGGACGCCGCCGCCGGAACAATGGAAGACGCAACATAGATCGCCATGGGCGCGCCTTGGCGCCGGCGCCGACGGATCGCCCGCCTGCGCGTCGCCCTTGGTCACGCAAATCGAATTGGCGGAAAGCCCCGATTCGCCCCGAAGATTGGTCGCGAAACCGATCACCAGACCTTGCAGCACAATCAAGGACGCGACCAGCAGCGATGCTGTCGTCGATCCAACTTGCCAAGTCTTGAGGGGCCTCGCGGTCATCATGCACAATAGCTAGCGTGTCACCGCTTGTTGGTCAATGCGGGTCCAGGGCTTGATTCGCGGTTTAAGGTCGCCATTCCGCTTCTTTCGTAGGCGCCCGTTCGACGCGGCGATCTTCGTCGATGACGGCCAGCAGCGCCCGCAGCGCCTCGGTGACGCCGGCCCCGGTCGCCGCGGAGAGCAACAGCGGCGCTGTGCGTTCGGCTCCGTCCGCCGGCCCGGCCGAGGCCATCGCGCGCTTCAGGCGTTCGCGTTGTTTCTTAAGGTGTTCCGCGTCCACGGCGTCGATCTTCGACAAGGCGACGATCTCAGGCTTGGCGTCCAGTTCCGCGCCATAGGCGGCAAGTTCGCGCCGCACCGTCTTATAATCCCGCCCGGCGTGCTCGCCGGTCGCGTCGATGAGATGCAGCAGCGCGCGGCAGCGCTCGACATGGCCGAGAAAGCGGTCGCCAAGCCCGTGGCCCTCATGGGCGCCTTCGATGAGGCCGGGAATGTCGGCGAGCACGAATTCGCGCTCGTCGCGGCGCACGACGCCGAGCCCCGGATAGAGCGTCGTAAAGGGATAGTCGGCGATCTTCGGCCGCGCCGCCGTGACGCTGGCCAGCAGCGTGGATTTTCCAGCATTGGGCAGGCCGATCAGCCCCGCGTCGGCGATCAGCTTCAGGCGCAGCACGATCACGCGCTCGATCCCGACCTGGCCGGGATTGGCGCGGCGCGGCGCGCGATTGACGGAGGTCGTGAAATAGGCGTTGCCGAAGCCGCCATTGCCGCCCTTGCAGATCACCACGCGCTCGCCGACGTGGGTCATGTCGGCGATCAGCGTCTCCTCGTCCTCTTCGTAAATCTGCGTGCCGACGGGAACCTTGAGCACGGCGTCGGCGCCGCGCGCGCCGGCGCGGTTCTTGCCCATGCCGTGCACGCCGGTCTTGCCCTTGAAGTGCTGTTGATAGCGGTAGTCTATCAGCGTGTTGAGCCCATCGACACATTCGGCGACGACATCGCCGCCGCGTCCGCCGTCGCCGCCGTCGGGACCGCCGAATTCGATGAATTTCTCGCGCCGAAACGACACGCAGCCGGCGCCGCCGTCGCCGGAACGCACGTGAACCTTGGCTTGATCGAGGAATTTCATCGGGTTTGACTCAATGTCCGGGTTTGACTCATATCGAGGTCAGTTTGGCGCGCCGCGCGCCGAAGCATGTGTGCGCGGCGCCGCGCGACAGGCGCATGCGCTCGACGCTCACCACGCCGCCGCGCGCCGGCGCGTCAACGTCGTCGACGCCGCAGGTGACGAAGCCAAGCTTTTCCTGAAGGCGCAGCGAGGCCGCGTTCGTCGTCAGCGGCGCCGATTCGATGGTCTGCACCGAGGTGACCGAAAACAGCAGATCGACGAACGCGCCCGCCGCCTCGCCCATAAGCCCCTGACTCCAATATGGTTTTCCGAGCCAGTAGCCGAGCTTCGTCGCGCCCCGGCCCGGAGCGCCATGGGCGCCGATCACGCCGATGACATCGTTGGGCTTCTGCTTCAAGGCGAGCGCCAGCACGAATTGTTCGCCCATCGTGTTGCCGGCGCGGGACTCGAAGACGAAACGCTCGGCGTCGGCGAGGCCGTAAGGATGCGGGATATTGGCGGTGTTCAGCGCGACATCCGGGTCCGAGCAATGCTGCGCGATCGCTTCGCCGTCGGCCGCGCGCGGCCAGCGCAGCCAGAGACGCGGCGTCTCCAGCCGAAAAACATCGTCGCGCGTGATCTCGGGAAACATCGTCCAACTCCAAGCGGAAGACCAAAAAATCAGCCCTGGAATGACAGGCGAAAAAGCGGAGGCTCCGCTTTCTACCTATCGGCCCAATGCGGCCTTTTGCTGGCGTTCGCCTGGAGCTTTCGCTCGTAAAGCCAAAGGTTTCGATATTCGTGAAGACCTTTGTTCCGCCGGGGGTCGCTGGGCCGGCGGGGGTCTTGGCTTAAGAACCCTCGCCTATTCCGCGGCTACCGAAGCCGGGACCACGGTTACGCTGGCGCGGCCGCTGGTCGTCTTGAACAGAACCTTGCCGTCGACGAGCGCGAACAGCGTGTGGTCCTTGCCCATGCCGACATTTTGGCCGGGATGCCATTTGGTGCCGCGCTGGCGCACGATGATGTTGCCGCCGATCACCGATTCGCCGCCGAACTTCTTGACGCCGAGGCGGCGTCCGTCCGAGTCGCGGCCGTTGCGGGACGAGCCGCCTGCCTTTTTATGAGCCATCGTTCTGCTCCGAAATTTTTAGCGGACCGCCTTGAGCGCCGCTGGAATGGGATGCGCGCCGATGCGCGTTTGTGCGTATTTAAGCATGGCCGGCGCGCGTTTGCACGCCCGAACTCTCAGCCTTCGATCCCGGTGATCTTGACGCGGGTCAAGTCCTGCCGATGGCCGCGCTTGCGCTTGGAGTTCTGGCGGCGGCGCTTCTTGAAGGCGATGCTCTTGGGGCTGCGGGCCTGCTCGGCGATCGTGCCGACGACCTTGGCGCCCGCGACGGTCGGGGCGCCGATCGTGGCCGCGCCGTCCCTGGAGACGAGCAGCACTTCGTCGAAGGTCACCGCGTCGCCCGCGACGCCGGCGAGCGCCATGACGGTGATGGTGTCCCCGGCGGCGACGCTATATTGCTTCCCGCCGGTTTTGATAACTGCGAACATTGTCATTATCCTGTGGTCGCTCCGGCTCTGACGACGTTGCGCCGGCCGGACTTCTTGGAAGTTCACCGTTTCGTGCGAACGGTTTGGCTCCGGCTGTCCCCGCCGCCCGAAGAGCGCGCAAAAACAAAAACGCGGCGAAACCGCCGCGCCGAAGCGGTGATGCAATAGCCCGGAGGCGGCGGCTTGTCAACGTCTTCGGCGCCGCGAAGCTCCTGTCGGCGACGCGGGATCAGTCGATGCGGACTTAGGCCACTTTTCGGCACGCGTAATAATACCACGGCGTGACGCTGGAACGCTCCGAATACTGAACGTGGCTGCCGACGATCTCGACC
>JBAWEN010000338.1:0-4030 GCA_049591215.1 Methylocystis sp.
AGATATTTCGTGCCGGCCTCGATATTGAGATCGACGCCATGGGCGTGCGGCGGGAAAAACAGCGGCGTCGCCCAGGTGTTGTCGAGGATAAGGCAAACGCCCCGCGCTTTCGCGGCCTCGGCGATGGCCGGAACGTCCTGCACTTCCATGCTCAGCGAGCCCGGCGATTCGGCCAGAATCGCGCTGGTGTTCTCCCTAATCAGATCGGCGATCCCGGCTCCGAGGCGCGGATCGTAATATTGCGTCTCGACGCCGAACCGCTTCAACACGCCGTCGCAAAAAATGCGGGTCGGCTGATAGGCGGAATCGCTGACGAGCACATGGTCGCCCGCCTTGGTCGCGGTCATCAGGGCGAGCGTGATCGCGGCGAGGCCCGTGGGCGTCAGCACGGTGAGTTCGGCCCCGGCGATTTCGCTCCAGGCTTGCTCCAGCGCGCGGATCGTCGGCGTGCCCTTGGTCGCGTATGTATAGGGCTGGCGCAGGCCCTCGAAATCGGCGACGGTCGGAAACAGAACAGTCGATCCCCGATAGATCGGCGTGTTGATGAAGCCATGTTGGTCGAAGGGTTTTCGCCCGGCGTGCACGAGATGCGTGCGGCTACTCTTTTTCCGCCTTGTTTCCTTCGTAAAATCGCTCATCGTCGCCCCTAAGCCCCCACCCGCGCTCCCCGCGCTGCTTTCTCCATTCTTAAACCACCCCCGCGACGAAGCCGAGTTCGACATGAAGGTCCGCTGTATTTTCGTTGGTTTCGCGCTGCTGCTGACCTGCGCCGCGTCCACGCCCCGCGCGTTCGCGCAATCCGATGCGAAGGCGTCGACTTTGCAGCAGATTCGAAAGCGCGGCTCGGTCGTCTGCGGCGTCGCGGAGCCGTCGCCGGGATTCGCTCGGCAGGATGCGGATGGGGCTTGGAGCGGCTTCGACGTCGATTTCTGCCGCGCGCTGGCGACGGCGGTGTTCGACGATCCCGCTAAGATTCGCATCGCGCCGCTGACGTCCAAGGAGCGCCTCGCGGCCTTGCAATCGGGCGCCGTCGATCTGCTTCCGCGCGGCGCGCCCTGGACCGAGGCGCGCGACGCCGGCCAGCAATCGCTCTACACGACAATCACCTTTTACGGCGGCCAGGGCTTTCTCGCCCGCCGCAAATCCGAACCGCGAATAGCCCGCGAACTCGCCGATGTGACGGTCTGCCTGCAACAGGGCAACTCGCTCGAACTCGATCTGGCCGATTTTTTTCGCGCGCGCGCAGCCGACTACAAAGCGCGGTTGTTTCCCTCGCTCGACGAGGCCGTGAAGGAATATGACGCCGGGCAGTGCGATCTGGTGTCGGCCGACATCGCGGCCTTGCACGTCGCGCGGGCCAAGCTTTCGCAGCCCAGCGATCATACGGTGCTGCCGGAGCTCATAACCAAGGCCCCGGCGGGGCCGATCGTGCGGCAGGGCGACGACCAATGGTTCAATATCGTGCGCTGGACGCATTTCGCCATGCTCAACGCCGAGGAGTTGGGCATAAATTCCGCCAACGCCGACGACGCCCTGCGATCCGAAAACCCGGACATCCGCCGCCTGCTCGGCGTCGACGGCGATTTCGGCGAGGGCCTGGGCCTCAACGCCGATTGGGCCTATCGCGTCGTCAAGCAGATCGGCAATTACGGCGAGGTGTTCGAACGCGATCTCGGACAGGCTTCGCCCTTGGCGATGGAGCGCCGGCAGAACGCTCTGTGGTCGAAGGGCGGGCTGATGTATGCGCCGCCGGTGCGGTGAGGGCGCGAAATTGTCTCGCCGAGGCGCTCGATCCACACTATCCTACCGCGGCTTGCGCGATGAAGCGCGCGTCGCGCCCTTGCAATGACCGCGTCGCCGCCCGATTTGCTATAGCGGTTGCAACAGACGACGTGGACGGCCGTGAGCGACAAACCCAATATCGCGCAGCAAGCCAGGACGGCGCCGGGCGGCGCGGTTGATGCGTTCCTGAAGGAGGTTCGCGATCTGGCCCCGGCGCGGGACGGCGAGGGGCGGGGACGGCTGGTGTTCGCGCTCGACGCCACCATGAGCCGGCGGCCGACCTGGGATCTCGCCCAGTCGATCCAGGGCGAAATGTTCGCGACCACGGCGGCGCAGGGCGGGCTCGATGTCCAACTCGTTTATTTTCGCGGCCTTTCCGAATGCCGCGCCTCGCGTTTCGTGTCGGGCGGGCAGGGGCTCGGCGGGCTGATGTCGAACATCGACTGCCGCGCCGGCCACACGCAAATCGGCAAGGTGCTGCGTCACGCGCGCGACGAGACCCGAATTCGGCCCGTCGGCGCGCTGATCTTCATCGGCGACGCGATGGAGGAAAGCATCGACGATCTCGGCGCCGTCGCCGGGGAACTAAGGCTTTTGGGCGTGAAGGCGTTCATGTTTCAGGAAGGCTCCAACCCAGTCGCGGAAAACGCCTTTCGCGAGCTCGCCCGCCTCACCGGCGGAGCCTACGCCGCCTTTGACGCGAGCGCGCCGCGCAGGCTCGCGGAACTGCTGAAGGCCGCCGCGGCCTACGCCGCCGGAGGAAGACTGGAGCTGGAGAAAAGGGCGGCGCGTGGCGAGGACGCGGCGCGCTTGTTGTTGTCGCAATTGTAGGCATCGCGTCGGCGCGTCCCGCCGGGATCGCGGTTGGACGCCAAAGGGAGCGCGTGTTTTGCTTGAAACACACACCGCGGAAAGCTGAAGCAAGGAAGACCGGTTCATGCCCGTCATCGTCGGAATATTAGTGGTCGTGTTGACGTTTTACACGCTGAGGGGCTTCACTCAGGCTTCGCCGGCGTTTCTCGCGCGACTACTCAAGGGCTGGGCCGGCTTTCTGGCGCTGGGGCTCGGCGGTCTGCTGATGGCGCGCGGCGCGATCGGACTCGGACTGGCGCTGGGCGGGGCGGGTCTTTGGCTGCTTGGCCTTCGCGGCGGCTCCTTTGGCGGCTTTCGCTCGGCGGGATGGGGGGCTTCGGGCGTCTCGCGCGTGCGATCGGCGATGATCGAGATGGAGCTCGACCGGTCCAGCGGCGCAATTCGCGGCGTGATTCTGGCCGGTCCCGACGAGGGCAAGCAACTCGACCAACTGACGCGGCCGCAACTCCTCGAACTGCACCGGCTTTGCCTCTCCGACGACCCCGAAGGCGCGCGCCTGCTAGAGGCTTATCTCGACCGCCGCTTTGCCGGATGGCGTGGCGCAGGACAGGACGACCGAAACGCGCGGAGCGGTTCTGGCGCGAAGTCCGAGCCCCGACGACCTGGCTCGATGTCGGAGGACGAGGCCTATGAGATTTTGGGCCTCAAGAAAGGCGCGCCGGTGAGTGAAGTAGCGCGGGCGCATCGCGATCTGATGAAGAAGCTGCATCCAGACCACGGCGGGACGACGGACCTCGCCGCCCGCGTCAATGAAGCGAAGGACGTCCTGATGCGACGCCATCATGGATGAGAAGGCGATGGCCTTCTTTTTGTGACGCGCGGCGCCGAACCAATCGCGGGCGTGCGAAAAGCCGTTGTTTTCGGTGACAAAGGACATTTTGGCGCGCCCTTAATTCTTGGTTGCGAAGCACGAGAAGCCCGAACGTTTCAAAGTCTTGCAGGCGGATTCGGCGGACTGTTCCTCAAGGCCAGCGAAGCGCGCGCGATAGAGCGTCTCATTGCCTTTCTTCACTTTCTCGGTGAAGGCCTTGGCGCCCGGCGGAACCGCGTGCCCGGCGGAGCGGGCGCGCGTGAGCAGTTCGGTGGCCTTTCCGGCGTCGTCGGTGGCGCCGAGTTGGATCATCCAGCCCGTGTGCGCGGGTCGCCCGCCGTCGAATTTCGCGAGTTGAGCTCCCTCCGAGTCATTGTGTTTCAGCGCGGAAGGCGTCGTCGTGGCGACGCCTTCGTGACGGACGGCCTTGCCGCCAGCCACTGTCGTGGACCCATCGACCGCCGCGACGCGAACGCGCTCGCCGCGGCGCGGCTTGCGATCGCCAGGGGGCGCGTTCTCGGCCTGCTTCTTTCCGCCCGACACGAAAGCCGGACGCGCCTTCTC
>JBAWEN010000339.1:0-3908 GCA_049591215.1 Methylocystis sp.
GAAGCGCGCTTCCTTGACGCAAGTCATGGATTGGGCGGCCGAATATTTTCAAAGGCAGCTCAAGGGCGCGCAGGGCAGGGATGCGCGCGACTATCTCGCCCGGCGGGAGATTTCGCCGGCGGCTCAGGCGCATTTTCGCATCGGCTACGCCCCGCCGGACCGCCACGGCCTGCGCGACGCGCTCGCCGCCAAGGGCGTCGGCGTGGAGGCGATGATCGAGGCGGGGCTGCTCATCAACGGCGAGGACATCGCCGTCCCCTATGACCGCTTCCGCCATCGGCTGATGTTTCCGATCCACAATCGCGGCGGCGCGGTGATCGCCTTCGGCGGGCGGGCGCTGGAGAAGGACGCGCATAGCCCGGCGAAAGACGGGCGTCCTGACGAACGCCCTATTGCTAAGTATTTGAATTCGCCGGAAACGCCGCTGTTTCACAAGGGCGCGACGCTCTACAATCTGCACAACGCCCGCAAGGCGGCGCATGAGGCCGGGACGGTGATCGCCGTCGAGGGCTATATCGATGTGATCGCGATGACGACGGCCGGCCTCGCCCACGTCGTCGCCCCGCTCGGCACCGCCCTCACGCCTGAACAATGCGCGCTTTTGTGGCGCATGGCGGAGGAGCCGGTCCTGTGTTTCGACGGCGACAAGGCGGGCTTGAAGGCGGCCGATCGCGCCATCGACACGGCCTTGCCGATGATCGGCCCCGGCAGGACGCTGCGTTTCGTGCTGCTGCCCGGCGGACAAGACCCGGACGAACTTTTGCGTTCGGGCGGCGCGGGAGCGCTGGAGCAGGCGATGAGCGCGCCGCTGCCGCTGGTCGAGATGGTGTGGCGGCGCGAAACGCAGGAGCGCCCGCTCGATACGCCCGAGCGCCGCGCCGCCCTGGAGCGCCGCCTCGCGGAGGTCGCCGGCCAGATCCAGGACGCCGCGCTGCGCCGCTATTACGGGCAGGATCTGTCCGCGCGGCTGTCGAAACTTTTCAGCGACGAATCTTCGCGCGCCGGGGGGCAGGGCTGGCTGCCGCGCAAAAACTTTGGCCGGACCGGCTTTGGCCGACAGGGCTCGGGCGGACCGGGCGCGGGGGGAGGCTTCGGGCGTACGGGCGTCGCGTCGGGGCCGGTGCGGGTCGGCGCGGCCTTGGCCAATTCGCCGCTCTTCAAGGGCGTCAAGCCACAGGTGTCGGCGCGCGAATGCCTCATTTTATTGGTTCTTATCAACCACCCGCCCTTGCTCGCCGACCATATCGAGGACCTCGCGGCGATGGATTTCGGGGCGCGGGAGGCCAACGCGCTGCGCGATCTGATGGTGCGCGGCGCCTCGTCGCAGGCCGGGGGCGAGGCGGCGTCTACGGACGCGCTGATCCAACTCATTGAAGAGGCTGGACTTGCGCCATTCCACGCGCGTCTCGAGGGCATGGTCGCGCACGCCAATCTCTGGAGCGTTCAGCCGGAGGCGGCGACCGCCGACGCCGCCACGACGCTGCGACAAGCTTTAAGCTTGCATCACAAAGTTTGGGCGCTAAATAGAGAGTTGCGTGTGATCGAGGGGCGTCTCGCGATTGATCCAAACGAGGAGGACGCCGCGAGACTGGCGGATATTCAGACACAATTGTCGACGCTCGATGGAACCGAAGCCGCTCTTGAGGGTTTTGGAGCAATGTCGGGGCGAGTCAATCGTGTACTGTAATACTCTTGCCGCCGTCGCCAGATGGTTAAGGGAGCGTTAGGCGGTCGCCGGCAAGTGTGGGCTTGAGCGATTCGGCGACAATGTCGCAACCAGGCGGGTCGATGGGCTTTTCAATGGCTCATCTTTAAGCAAATTCGAGGCGCCCGGCGCAAGGCTTTTTGGCAAGTCTTGAGTGGGCGCCATTATGTGGAAGCGCGTTTGCGTTGGGCCCTTGCCCCGCGGCGATCTTCCATGGAAAGTCGCGGAGTGAGTGAATGGCGAAAAAAGACGAGGAAAAGGTTGAAGGCGAGGCCGCTGTCATCGCCGAGGCCTCGGACGGCCCATTGCTCGACCTGAATGACGCGGCCGTCAAGCGAATGATCAAGCTCGCCAAGAAGCGCGGCTTCGTCACCTATAGCGAGTTGAACGCCGTTCTTCCTTCCGAGGAGGTGTCCTCGGATCAGATCGAGGACGTCTATTCGATGCTGTCCGAAATGGGCATCACCGTCTCCGAGGGCGACGACGCCGACGAGGCCGAGGAAGAAGCGGCCCCGGCCGAGGAAGAAGAGCCCGAAAGCGGCGAACTGGTGGAAACCGCGCGGACGACCGCGGTCGTGACCCGCGTCTCCGAGCCGACCGATCGCACGGACGATCCCGTCCGCATGTATCTGCGCGAGATGGGCTCGGTCGAACTGCTCTCGCGCGAGGGCGAAATCGCGATAGCGAAGCGCATCGAAGCCGGCCGCGAGGCGATGATCGCCGGCCTGTGCGAAAGTCCGTTGACCTTCCAGGCCATCATCATCTGGCGCGAGGAACTCGAAGCCGGCAAGGTTCTGCTGCGCGACATCATCGACCTCGAGGCGACCTACGCCGGACCCGAGGGCAAGGCGACGGCCAAGGCGCCGGGCGCCGCCGATACGGTGGGCCTCGCGCCGTCGACCGCTCCGCGAACGCCCCCGGCTGGGCTCGCGGCGGCTCCTGGAGGAGCGGGTCTCGGAGCAGCAGGCATTGGAGCGGGCCTTGGCGATGAGGCGCCGCCGCCCGAGGAGAATTTCGACGACGAAGACGACATGGACAATTCCGTGTCGCTCTCGGCGATGGAAGCCGAACTGAAGCCCAAGGTTCTCGAAACCTTCGCGCGCGTCGCCGACGCATACAAGAAGCTGCGCCGGCTGCAGGATCAGAACGTCGAGAACCGCCTGAAGAACGAAACGCTCACGCCCGCCCAGGAGCGCAAATACAAGACGCTCAAGAAGGAGATCGTCGCCGACGTCAAATCGCTGTCGCTCAACCAGAACCGCATCGAGGCGCTGGTCGAGCAGCTTTACGACATCAACAAGCGGCTTATCGGCTTCGAGACCAAATTGCTGCGTCTCGCCGATTCGCACGGCGTCGCGCGCGAGGATTTCTTCGACAAATTCCACGGCTCCGAACTCGATCCCAAATGGGTCGCCCGCGTCGCGAAATTGGGGTCGCGCGGCTGGAGGGAGTTTGTCGCCGAGGACAAGGACCGCATCAAGGATTTGCGTTCGGACATCCACGCGCTCGCGACCGAGACGGGACTGGAGATTTCCGAGTTCCGCAAGATCGTGCACATGGTGCAAAAGGGCGAGCGCGAGGCGCGCCAGGCCAAGAAGGAAATGGTCGAGGCCAATCTGCGCCTCGTCATCTCCATCGCCAAGAAATACACCAACCGCGGCCTGCAGTTCCTCGACCTCATTCAGGAAGGCAATATCGGCCTGATGAAGGCGGTCGATAAGTTCGAATACCGCCGCGGCTATAAATTCTCGACCTATGCGACGTGGTGGATCAGGCAGGCGATCACCCGTTCGATCGCCGACCAGGCGCGCACGATCCGCATTCCCGTGCATATGATCGAGACGATCAACAAGATCGTGCGGACGTCGCGCCAGATGCTGCACGAAATCGGCCGCGAGCCGACGCCCGAGGAACTGGCCGAAAAGCTCGCCATGCCGCTCGAAAAAGTGCGCAAGGTGCTCAAAATCGCCAAGGAGCCGATCTCGCTGGAGACGCCGATCGGCGACGAGGAGGATTCGCATCTCGGCGATTTCATCGAGGACAAGAACGCGGTGCTGCCGATCGAGGCGGCGATCCAGTCGAATCTGCGCGAGACGACGACGCGCGTGCTGGCGTCGCTGACGCCGCGCGAGGAACGCGTGCTGCGCATGCGGTTCGGCATCGGCATGAACACCGATCACACGCTGGAGGAAGTCGGCCAGCA
>JBAWEN010000340.1:0-4291 GCA_049591215.1 Methylocystis sp.
GCGAATTGGGACGCGCGGCTCTCGCCCAACGCGCCGCCCGAGTTCGCGGGGCAAGGCTTCGCGGAAGGCGCGCAAGCGAGCTTCACGCCCGGTCCGCCCGCCGCCGACACCAGCGCGCAGATCGCCGCCACCTCCCCGCAAGACCTGGACGCGCCACTCGGCGCGGCACGGGCGCAGCTTCACGAGACCTATATCGTCGCGCAGACCCGCTCCGGACTGGTGATTGTCGATCAGCACGCCGCGCATGAACGCCTGGTCTATGAGAAGTTGAAGCGTCAGCGCGAGGCCAGCGGAGTCGCCCGGCAAATTCTGCTGATCCCGGCCGTCGTCGAACTGGACGCGACGCGCCTCGACGCGCTGGCGCCGGCCGTGGCCGAACTCGCCGAGCTTGGCCTCGTGATCGAGCCGTTCGGAGCGGGCGCGGTTTTGGTGCGAGAAACGCCGGCGATTTTAGGCGAGATCGACGCTTTGAAACTCGTCGCCGACATTGCCGACCTGCTCGCCGAAGAGGGCGACGCGCGCGCGTTGTCGCGTCGTCTCGACCATGTGCTGGCGACCTGCGCCTGCCATCATTCCGTGCGCGCCGGACGCCGCCTGGCGCCGCAGGAAATGAACGCGCTGCTGCGCGAGATGGAAACGACGCCGGGCGCCGGCCAATGCAACCACGGGCGCCCGACCTATGTGGAGCTGAAACTCTCCGACATAGAACGGCTGTTCGGCCGCAAATAACGCGTCAGGCGCCGTCGCCGCTCAGCGCGCGCGGCGCGGGCGAAATCACCTTCACCTGCCCGCCGGTGATTTCGAGCACGGACAGGCCGCGATCGTTCGTGCCGTCCGCGCGGAAGCGGAATACGCCGTCGGCGCCGTTGAAGCCTGACGGGTTGGTCAGCACGCTTTCGGAAAAGCGCTGCGAGCCCTGCGCGCGCGAGAGCGCGATGGACAGCGAAACCGCGTCGTAGCCAAGCGTCGCGATGCGCGTCGGCTCTATGTTGAATCTGGCGCGATAGCGTGACGCGAAAGCGTTAAACCCGCCGTTCTCGGGCGCCGAGAACCATGCCCCTTGCAGCGCCGGAAGGGAATAAACGCGCGGGTCGTTCCAAAGGCCGGTTCCCAAAATCTGCACGCGCTTCGAATCGAGATTGGCGGCGACTAGATCGCGCGAGATGGACGCCATGGCGTCCGGCGCGTCGGGAATGAACAGCGTGTCGATCTGATCCGCGACGGCGGCGATGCGTTTCACGGACTCGCCGGCGGAGCCCGGCTTGTAGCGCTCGATGGTCATGACGCGCAGCCCGTGATTGGCGGCGCTTTGCTGAAACTGCGCCAGCGCGATCGCGCCATAGCTGTTATCTGGAATGAGCGCGGCGATGGATTTTTTGCCGCGCTGGGCGGCGAAGGAAATTATCCGCTCGACGTAGTTCTCGACGAGGAACGAAAGCAGATACACGCCGTGCGCCGCCGCGGAAGTATCCGTGGAAAACGCGATCACCGGACGTCCGGCGCCGCGCGCCACGCCGCCGGCCTCCCTGACGCCCGCAGCGAAGACCGGCCCCAGAATAATTTCCGCGCCCTCGTTGACCGCGCTCTGCGCCGCGGCGGCGGCGCCCGCCGGCGTGGAGTGATCGTCCTTCACCAGAATGCTGACGTCGTTGGCGCCGGAATCCATGTAAGCGAGCTGCGCCGCGTTGCGCAACGACGCGCCGACGAGCGACGGACCGGAAGCTTGCGTGAGCGGGACGATCAGCGCGATTTTGATCGAGCCGGTCCCGATCTGCTCGGTGGCCTCCCCGGCCGCGCGGACGGCCCCAGGCGCCGCCGGCGCGGCAAGGCTCAAGTCGCGGCCGGGACGGCCGCCTGGGTTGCAGGCCGCAAGGAAGGCCGCCGCCAAGATGGTCAAAGCGAATCCCGGGCGCGGCGCGCCCGTTGGCGACAATCGAATTGCCTCGTGCATGAAGATTAACGTCCTCTGCCTCGCGGCCACGGCCGCAAGGACCGTCCCGCCGCCGATTTGCGCCGAATAGGCCCGTCTCATTAGCCTAATGTCAATAGAGGTTCAAATTGGCTACGCTGCGGGACGAAGTGATTCCACAGGCGCCGTCTTGCCGAAAGCAAAGCTAACGTTCTATCTAAAGAACGTTTGACCGCTCAATCGAACGACGCCTACCGTGCGATGCGTATGCGAGGTGAACATGTCTGACGAAAGCGCCCGCGCGGCGAGCGCCGGCTACACCGCTTTCGGGCTCAGGGCGGAAGCTGAGCCGATCGCGCCCGGTCTGCACGTGGTGGCGACGCCGATCGGCAATCTGCGCGACATTTCCTTCCGGGCGCTGGCGACGCTCGCCGCCGCCGACGCTGTCATCGCCGAAGACACCCGCGTCACCAGCGTGCTTCTGGCGCATTACGGCATTTCCTCCCCGCTGGTCGCCTATCACGAGCACAACGCCAAGGTGATGCGGCCGCATCTTATCGCTCGGCTGGAGGCGGGCGCCGCGCTGGCGCTGGTTTCCGACGCCGGAACGCCGCTTGTCTCGGACCCCGGGTTCAAGCTGGTGCACGAGGCGCTGGCGGCTGGCGTCAAGGTGACCTCGATTCCCGGCGCCTCGGCCGTGCTGGCGGCGCTGGTGGTCGCCGGCCTGCCGACCGACCGATTCTTTTTCGAAGGGTTCCTGCCGCATAAGAGCGGGCCGAGACGCGCGCGCCTCGCCGAGCTCGCGCGCATACCGGGAACGCTGGTGTTTTTCGAAAGCCCCCGCCGGATCGCCGAGACGCTGCAAGACTGCCTCGCCGCGCTCGGCGACCGCGAGGCCGCCATCGCCCGCGAACTGACCAAGGTTTTCGAGACCGTGCGGCGCGGCTCGACCGCCGAACTGGCGGCCGCTCTGGCGCGCGAGGAGCCGCCCAGGGGCGAGATCGTGCTGCTGATCGCGCCGCCCGAAGCGGGCGCGGAAGCGATTCTGGAAGCCGACCTCGACGCGGCGATCGGCGAGGCGCTGGCGACCCATTCGGTCAAGGACGCCGCCAGCGTCGTCTCCGCCGCGACCGGGCAGCCGCGCCGGCAGGTTTACGCCCGCGCGCTGCAAATTTCGGCGGGCCGCGAGAAGTGAACCCGCCAGCCTCGCGAAAGCGCCGCGCCAACCACGACTTCGGCCTGCGCGCGGAAAGCCTTGCGTCGCTGTGGTTGCGATTGAAATTATACAAGATTCTGGCGCGTCGCTACCGCGTCAACGGGGGCGAGATCGACATTATCGCCAGACGCGGCGACGACATTGTTTTCGTCGAGGTGAAGGCGCGCGGCGCGATGGACGACGCGATGATCGCGATCACGCCGCAAAAGCAGCGACGCCTCGCGGTCGCCGCCGCGCGCTGGCTGGCGGCGAATCCCTGGGCCGCCCAATATACGCTGCGCGCCGACGCCGTGTTCGTCGCCCCTCGCCGCCTGCCGCGCCATGTGATCGACGTGATGGAGCTGCGGATCGGGTGACGGGCCTCGCGACTGGACAGGGACGGGCGGGCGGGGCAAAAAGGCGCAAAGCAGGCCGCCTTCGCGCCGCGCAAACTCACGAGACGCTGATATGAACAAGCCGCCAACGGACATCGAAACCCTCAAAGGCGCGGCGGCGATGTTCGCCCGCTATCGGCGGGACGATTCGCCAAAACCCATGCAGTGGAACGAGACGCTCGACCTCCTGCTCGCGCATCGCTCGCGCCGCGCCTTCCTGCCGCGGAAGCTCCCCGAGGGCGCGTTGGAGACCATCATAGCGGGCGCGCAGTCCGCTTCGACCTCCTCGAATCTACAAGTCTGGAGCGTCGTCGCGATCGAGGATCAGGAACGCAAGAACCGCCTGGCCGACCTCGCCGGCGGGCAACAGCATATCCGGGACTGCGCCGTTTTTCTGGTCTGGCTCTCCGATCTCGCCCGGCTCGACAATCTCGCCAAGCTGAACGGCCGCGAGGCGGGCGCGCTCGCCTTCGTCGAGTTGTTTCTCACCGGCGTCGTCGACACGGCGCTGGCGGCGCAAAACGCCGTCGTGGCGCTGGAATCGCTGGGGCTCGGCTCGGTCTACATCGGCGCCATGCGCAACAAGCCGCTGGAGGTCGCCAGGGAACTGAACCTGCCGCCCAACGTTTTTGGCGTGTTCGGCATGGCGGTCGGCTATCCGGACCCCGCGATCGACACGGGCGTCAAACCGCGCCTCGGCCAGGGGGCCGTGCTGCACCGCGAGCAATATGAATGGGGCGAGGCTCAACTCGACGCGATCAACACGCTCGACGCGAAATTCCGCGATTTCCA
>JBAWEN010000341.1:0-7717 GCA_049591215.1 Methylocystis sp.
CCCAACGAGGCGCGGAATTCCCGCCCGGTTCGCTCATCGGCTTCTCTCCTCGGCCCTCGTGGCGAATAAGCGGCCTCGGATATCCGACTTTTTCGCCAAGCCAGCCGCCACCCGCGATTCCCGCGAATCCCCCACGATTCGCTTTCGTTTGAGCGCGTCGCGCCTGAAGGCGTTTGGCGCATCGTCTCAGGGCATCTTGGACTTCAGTGTGATCGTTTCGCCATCGACGACGAATTCGCCGAAGCCCCGATGGTGAATAGTTTTGGGATCGTTTTGAGTTGGGTCAATCCACGATTTCACCACCTCCAGGACAAATAGGCCGAATTTGTTCACGAGGCGCGTGTCGACCACCTTGCATTCGAGATTTGCGAAACACTCGCCGATCAGCGGCGGCTTAACCCGCTCCGCCGTAATTCGCGTCAAACGGAACAGTTCGAACTTATCGACATCACGGCCAGAACAATTGCCAACTTCAACAACTTTGGACGCCATCTCCACCGCCGGGATGGCGATTACGCATTCCTTGGTCGCCCGTAAGGCGGCGTAACTGTAGTCCGCTGGACTGACGACGCAGGCGACCAGCGGCGGCTCGAACTCGACCATCATGTGCCAGGACATCGTCATGACATTGGCGCGCCCATTGCGCGCGGTCGTCAACAACAGGACTGGACCAGGCTCCAACAACCGATAAACCTTGGATAGAGGCAGGTCTTCCATCATCCTCGGACTCCATTCATTAGTCTCGGAGCGCCCTCGCTATCTCGATTTGTCGGAAATGGCCGCGCGGCGGTCGGAAGCCAGCGACGAGACCAACGCGAAAATCGACAACGCCATTCGCAATCTCATCGAACAGGCCTTCAATCGCGCTTGCGACATATCGCGGAGCCGCGCGACGGCACAGCAAGAGTCGGCGCAACGCCTGCTCGACAAGGAAACCTTTGTCGAAGACGATCTTGCCCCGGTACGGGCCGCCGTGATCGAATGTCGCGATCACGGCGCGAAAACGACATTTAGCGCGGGACCGGATACGCCGTGAAGGGAGTCGCCAGCCCTCAGTGCGTTCGCGCGCGTTCGATATCGCTTGGGAAATCGCTCGGAATCGACGGGCGTCTCGCGACGACATAAAGGCGTCGTCAGTCCGCCTGACTAACGTTCATAGACGCCGACCAATAACGCCTCGGCGATCGCATGGTTGCGGGCCTCTCGCTCCACTTCCTCGCAAGACGGGTCTTCGCGCCCCAGGGGCAATCGAGCTTGAGAGAGCGCAAACAAGCGAAAATGATAATGATGGACGCCATGCCGATGCGGTGGGCAGGGCCCACCGTAGTCCAATCGATCGAAATCATTGCGTGCTTGCTTGAAATCTTGTCCCGCGCCTGGCTGTCCCGCGCCTTCCGCAAGTCCAGACTGGTCGCCGGGAATGTCATAAACGGCCCAATGCCGCCAGACGCCCGCCGGCGCGTCGGGATCGTCGCACAGCAACACGAAACTCAAGGTTTGCTCCGGCGCCCCGGACCATCGCAGCGCGGGCGAAACGTCTTCGCCGTCGCAAGTGAATCGACGCGGAATGACCGCGCCGTCCGAAAAGGCGGTCGAAATCAGTTGCATGACTTGCCTCCTGTTCAATTGTTCTCCGACGACTCCGAACCGCTCGAACGCCGACGCTAACCTTCAAAGCGCCAATACTTCCTCGACCCTCGTGACGGGAAGGCCATGCGCCTCGCCGACCGGCGAATATGTGATCTTGCCATCCGAGATATTCAATCCCGCGCGCAAATGCGCGTCGCTTCGCAGCGCCTCGCGCCAGCCTTTGTCCGCGATCGCCAGAACAAACGGGAGAGTGGCGTTATTAAGCGCGAATGTCGATGTCCGCGGGACCGCGCCGGGTATGTTGGTCACGCAATAATGCACGATTCCATCGACGACATATGTCGGATCGGAATGTATCGTCGGCTTCGAACTCTCGCAGCACCCGCCCTGGTCTATCGCCACGTCGACGATAACGCTCCCCGGCTTCATGACGCCGAGCATCGCGCGCGTTATGATCTTTGGAGCCTTCGCGCCGGGCACGAGAACCGCCCCGATCAACAGATCGGCGCGCTTCACCAGCTCCGCGATGGCGGCGCCGGTGGAAAAAATAGTGCGCGCCGAACTCCCAAACCGCAGATCGATTTTGCGCAACGCGTCCAAATCGCGGTCCGCCACGATGACATTGGCGCCCATGCCGAGCGCGATCGTCGCGGCATGGGTTCCCACGACGCCGGCGCCCAAAATGACGACTTCCGCCGCGGGAACGCCAGGCACGCCGGCCAGCAAGACGCCGCGTCCTCCAGTCGGCCTCTCCAGACAGTGAGCGCCGACTTGCGGCGCGAGCCGGCCCGCGACCTCCGACATCGGCGTCAACAATGGGAGGCCGCCTGTCGCTGAGGTTACGGTTTCATAGGCGATGCAATGCGCTCCGGACCGCATCAGATCTTGCGTCTGTCGCGCGTCCGGCGCCAAGTGAAAATAGGCGAAAACGACTTGGCCTGGCCGAAGCTTCGACCGCTCGACCGGCTGCGGTTCCTTGACCTTGACGATAAGTTGCGCGGTCTCGAAAATCAGTTCCGGCCCCTCGCACAACGTCGCGCCAGCGTCGCGATAAGCGGCGTCGTCTATTCCCGCGCCGATCCCCGCGCCGCTTTCGACGATGACTTCGTGACCGTGCTGAACGAGTTCGGCCACCGAGGAAGGCACGAGGCCTACTCGATACTCATTGTCCTTGATTTCCTTGGGCGCGCCGATTCGCATCGATCCCCCGATGTAGCCAAACAATCATCGCCTGTTCGCGAGGCCATCCGCGGCGTTCAGAATATCGATCACCTCCTCGTCGCTGACCTGGCGAAAATCCGCATAAAAATATCCGATTGCTCCGAAGACCTCATGAGCCTCCAGGCAAACAACCTCGTCAGCCTCGCCCTGCATGGCGTCGAGCGTTTCGGTCGGCGCGACCGGAACCGCGAGGACAAGTTTCTTCGGGCCGCGCGCGCGGACGGCTCGCAGCGCCGCGCGGGTCGTTGCTCCGGTGGCGATCCCATCGTCGACCACGATCGCCACGCGCCCGCTCACCTCGGGACGTTCGCGACCGCCGAGGTAGAGTCCGCGCCGTCGTTCGATCTCTCGCGACTCCCTGTCGCGAACGACGTCGAACTCCGCCTCGCTGACGCCCGTGGCGGCGATTACGTCCTCGTTGCGGACGATGATGGTTTTACCGGCGTCGGCGATGGCGCCCATCGCGAGTTCCGGCTGAAACGGAACGCCGATCTTTCGCACCAAGATCAAGTCCAGCGGCGCGTGCAGGGCTGTCGCGATAACGGCGGCGACGGGCGCGCCGCCGCGCGGAAGGGCGAGCACAACCGCCTTGCTGCCCTCATAATGCTTCAACGCCTTGGCAAGGCGACGCCCCGCCTCTGCTCGATCACGAAACGGCATTGTTTCCTCCGCGATTTTGGCCAGACGCATCTCCCATTCGACGGAGCGGTTCAAACGTTCCCGACATCGCAAGCATGCGACAAAGCGGTCCCTCGAGCGGCATGCGTCGCGACAAATCGACTGATCGCAAAGCCTCTTGCCCAAGAGGCCATTACGCCAAAGATAGATTTTCAGACCCTCTACACATTTAAGAAATCCGCGCCCTTGCTCAAGCGCTGGCCCAGCGTCGCCACGCCAATTTTCCTAAAGAAAAATCCGCCGCGCGCATTATATTGCTCGGGTGAGCAAGCTATGGATCCTCCGTCGAACCGTTTCGACTTGACCGCAAGATCGACCGGTTCGCCACATGGGGTCGCGCCATGGGAGAAAACTCGGAAACGATCGACGTTCTGATCCAGCCGCGCGGGCTCGAAGGAATTTTGCGCCTCCCGCGGCGGCCGATGGGGCTGATCATCTTCGCGCACGGCAGCGGCTCTTCCCGTTTCAGCCCGCGCAATTCGCTGGTGGCGCGGCAACTGTCCAACCGCGGCTTCGCGACCTTGTTGTTCGATCTCCTCACGGCGGGTGAAGAACAAGATCGGCGCAACGTCTTCGATATCCCCTTGCTCAGTTCCCGCGTTGGCGAGGCCGTCGGCTGGGCGTCGACGTCAAGTTACGCGCGGCGACTTCCGATTGGCCTATTCGGGGCCAGCACGGGCGCCGCGGCGGCGCTCGTCGCGGCGGCGAACGAACCGGGGCCAGTAAGAGCTGTCGTCTCGCGCGGAGGCCGCCCCGACCTCGCCGGAGAGGCCCTTGCCCATGTCAGGGCGGCGACGCTGCTGATTGTCGGAGGGCTGGACCATGACGTTTTGGACCTCAATCGCCGCGCGCTGCGTTTGCTGCAATGCGAGAAGCGCCTCGATGTCGTGCCCGGAGCGACGCATCTTTTCGAGGAGCCCGGGACGCTGGAGGCGGTGGTCGAGGCGTCGATCGATTGGTTTAGCGCGCATATTGTTGGAGATGAGCACGGATCGGAGGACGGATAGACGCCAAATGCGGTCCTTTATCCCGCTGAAACAACGCCCGCGAATGCGGATATGCCGACGGTTCACTTAAGAAGCATACCTTGTTGGGGCCGGAGATCGCCCGTGGCCGTCCACTATATGTCCCAGACGAGCGCGCTCCTCGAGCGGAGGTCGACTGACCGTCAAGGTCGCGTCCGTCGCCGCAACGTCTTGCCGCGTCGCGGCGAAAGCCAGTGCATCAAAGGATAAGCCAACTCATCCGCCAGGCGCACATGCGAGCAATCGTTCATACGTGTCTGGATATCAAGGACAAGAACCATGCCCGACATCAACACCGCGAAAGTTTGTTACGTGATCCTTAAGGCTCGCGAGCTCGAGTCCGAGGATGAGGGAGTCGCGGCCGACGCTTCGAATGCCACGGACGACAAATTCGTCAGCGTTCTGACCGAGGAAGCCTTTTCGACCGTCCGCCTGGAAGTCGGCGCATTCATCGACGCCATGGACGAAGACGAGCAATGCGAGTTGGTCGCGCTCGCATGGGTTGGACGCGGCGATTTCTCGGCGGAGGAATGGGACGCCGCCGTCGCGCAGGCTCGTGAACGGCGCGTGGGCCCAACGTCCACCTATCTTCTCGGCATCCCGTTACTTGCCAGCCATCTCGAGTCCGGTCTCGATGAATTCGACGAGAGTTGCGACGGCTATGCGTCGGACCGCCAGTAACGCGGGTTGCTTCACCACGCGCGTCGTCGTGGGCGAGGCGCCTGTATTTCGTTGCTTCGCCGTCCGCCGCCGGTGAACCCCGCGAGCAGCACCGCCATCATGCCGGTGACGAAGATTCCGTCGAAGGTGCCGGCGCCGCCGATCGAAAGAACGGGCGCCCCGAGGCCCTGAAGCTGATCGAGATTGAGCAGATCGGCGCCGATCAGCACGCCAAGGCTGCCGCCGGCATAGGCCAGCGGCGCCGCGTAGCGCCAGGAGACCAGCATGGCGACGATGGCCGCGGCCACCGGCGCGACGAAGATCGGCAGGCCTATGCCGACGCCGCGGATCGGCTGCGCGAGAGCATGGCAGATCGCGGCGATGATCGCGGTCGCGATCAGGCCGCGTATCCAGAGCCCATTTTTCGATAGCAGATAGATCGAGAGCAGGGTCGGGATAACGGCGCCGCCGACGTTGACGGCGAGGATGACCTCGGGCGAGTTGGTGAGCGCCGGCACGATGTAGCGCATGCCGTAATAGGTCACCTCGCGCTCGGTCACCATGGTCTCGGCGCCCAGCTTGGCGATGGGAATGTTGACGTAGCTGCCAAGCAGCGAGCCCAAAAGCAAAAAGAACGCCGTGCCCGAACTCACGCCGAGCCGCATGTAGGCGTAACGCAGCACGCCGATCTGGACGAGGATCAGCAAAATGCCGAGCGCGGCGGCGAGCAGCGCGAAGAACGAGGGGGCTATCGGCAGATATTGAGCGTGGCCGTAATGCATGCGCGTTCTCTTCGCCGAATCTGTCCGATCAACATATAGCGGCGGCAGCCGAACCGAATAGGGCATGTTCTCAGTTGGGACGCCAAACGGGCTTGCCGCGTACGGCGCGGCGTCGTCTTGCGGAAGCCGGCGAAGTTGTTAGAAACGAACGGCAACGCATATGTTCAACTCACACCGTGAAGGAGCTCTCTTTCTTGTTCCAAAATCGCAGCGGCGCTACAGGCTCTCCAACGGAAATTTTCGACGAAGCAGGCGGCGGACCGGAACGCCAGGAATATGAAACCCGCTTGAGTTCGTCGGCGCGGAAAACCAACACCGACGCCCCGCCATCTTCCGACGATCCGTCGCGAGCGACCTTGACCAAGCAGCAAATCGCGCGCGCGGTCTATTCCGCTTGTCCGCGCCTTTCGCGCCGTCAGTCCAAGGAACTGATTGACGCTGTCCTTGAAGAAATCGTCGCCACGCTCGTCGCCGGGGACGACGTGAGACTTCGCGGTTTCGGCAACTTCGCCGTTTGCCGGAAGCGCGAGCGCCCTGGGCGCAATCCGAAGACGGGAATCATGGCGCCGATCACCGCCCGCAGGGTTGTCACCTTCAAAGGATCGGAAAAACTGAAGGCGGAAGTGGGCGCGGAATGAATCGGACGCGCTGGCGCAAGCCGCCACACAATTGTCGCGGATAGGCCGATTCTCGCCTCGCCCGACATGAAAGTGTTCAAACCGTCGCGCGCGACATCCGTCGACTGCGCGACGTTCGTGTCCAGCATTTCCGCGCGGCGGAAGAATTCCGTTTCCGTCGCCCGGGCATCGGGCGGGATACGGCGACGCCGGAGACGCTTCCGGTAGCCCGGCGGCGAACTTCAGGCTCAGTACTATCACACTGACGCCGAGGCCGCCCCAAGCCGCTTTCATTGTGCGTGTCATCGAAATGAAGCAGCTCCTTGGCGTGTTATGGATCGAGACGGTCCCAAGTCCTGATGCAAAGGCGCGAAGCAGGCACATGGAGGCGGGATCGGCGAATTTTACAACACCCGTGTCTAGCGCGATGGACCGCCGGAAGTTAAAAGCGCAAAGTCGACGCTCGCGAGATTTGAGTTTGCGCGATTGAGATCGCGCGGCGGTGACGGAAAAAGGGAGGCGGCCGGTTCCGCGTCGCCGAGCCGCGCGACATGATTTCGGGTGCGGATAAAATGAATATTCGACGTTTCGCCCGGGCGGCGTAACGAAGACATCGCTTGCAACGAAGTAAGAGGCGGAGACGTGGGATTACGTGGAGTCGAGGAGGAATGGGCGTTGTTGATGCGCGCGGCGATCGACGGCGATTCCTCGGCCTATCGCCGCCTTCTCGCTTCCTTGACGCCGGTCTTGCGAACGGTGACGCGCCGAAATTGCGTTCGTATCGGGTTGGATGGCGGCGAGGCCGAAGATATCGTTCAAGACGTTCTTCTGGCGATCCACCTCAAACGACAGACTTGGGACGTTGATCGGCCGTTCGGTCCCTGGATCATGACAATCGCGCGCAACAAGCTGATTGATGCGCGTCGGCGTCGAGGGAACAGACTAACGCTGCCGATCGACGACCTCGCGGATATATTAACCGCCGAGGGAAGCGACGACGCCACGGATCGGGGCGATCTCGACCGTTTGCTCGGCGGGCTCAAGGAGCGTCAACGTGATTTAGTGCGCTCCTTGTCGGTCGAAGGACGTTCGGTTCAAGAGACGGCAAAGCGCTTGAAGATGAGCGAGGGCGCGGTCCGCGTGG
>JBAWEN010000342.1:0-7128 GCA_049591215.1 Methylocystis sp.
TGCGGCTCCAGCGGCCAGGGACAGGCGATCTTGTAGAGCCTGAGTCCGAAATCATTGGCCTTGACCTCGTCGATTCCAAGATCATCCAACGCCTGACGCACGTCGAGATAGGATTTGCCGACCGTGATCACCCCGATCTTCGCGTTGGGGCCGCCCGACGTGATGATCTTATTGAGGCGATTTGCGCGGATGTATGCGAGCGTCGCGTCGAGCTTGCTCTCCTGAAGCCGCGCCTCCTGCGCCAGCACGGGATCGGCCGCCCTGATGTTCAACCCGCCGAACGGCATAAGAAAATCGGTGGGAGTCACGATCGTCACGCGGCCTAGCGAAGCGTCGACGGAAGCCGTGGATTCAACCGTGTCCTTGAGACATTTGAGCCCGACCCAAACGCCCGCGTAACGCGACAGCGCATAGCCGTGGAGCCCGTAATCCAGGATCTCCTGCACGCCGGCGGGCGAAAGTATGGGCATCATGACGTCGACGAAATGAAAGTCGGACTGATGTGCCGTGGTGGACGACTCCGCCGTGTGGTCGTCGCCCATCAACGCCAGCGCGCCGCCAAAGCGCGAAGAGCCCGCGAGATTGACGTGGCGGAGCACGTCGCCGCTGCGGTCGACGCCTGGGCCCTTGCCATACCAAAGCGAGAACACGCCGTCGTATTTGCCGTCGCCGCGAATCTCCGCTTGCTGCGCGCCCCAGATCGCGGTCGCGGCCAGATCCTCATTGAGGCCCGGCATGAACAAGATGTCATTGTTGTCGAAATAGGGCTTCGCGCGGTGCATTTGCGCGTCGACGCCGCCGAGCGGCGAGCCGCGATAGCCCGTGACCAGACCGGCGGTGTTAAGGCCGGCGCGGCGATCCATCTCCTTTTGCATCAGCAAAAGACGCACGACCGCTTGCGTTCCGGTCATCAACGCGCGTTCCTTGCCAAGATCGTATTTGTCCGCGAGCGTCGACTCGCTAAGGGCGACTTCGTTGTTCGAGGCGCCCGCGAGACTGTCCGCCATACCTGATCTCTCCTGCGATTGAGCGCATCGTCGCCTAGAGCCGCCGGCGCCAGCCGTTCGTTCCGACATAACCGCGCGACCGTCGGCGCGGCCCAGCGCGGGTTCCGTCACGCCAATTAGGGTGACGGAACCCTCAAGCTCCACGAACCCAAAAGGAGCGTCCAGGACAGCTCGCCACCTATGGGTCGGCCTTCATCGCGTCAGTCGGCCCGCGCGCCCAAGGCGCGGCAATGACACCGCCATATTGTATGTCGGTCGCGCTAACCCTTTCAAGGACGCTTATGCTACTATAGCGGCCCGGGGTAAAGGGCGTCGTCAGCGCCCTTATTTCGCCCCTTTCTCCACATAGCCGTCCGGAGTTGATGACCTTCAGATTCAGACATAAATCCAGTCTCTTCGCGCGCGGCGTGTATTGGCGCGCGCTGACGGTCGCGCTGTCGGCTTCGAGCGGCGTGGCGAACGCGCATCCGCATGTCTGGGTCGCCGTGCGCAGCGAGGTGGTGTTCGCCCCCAACGGGAAAATCATCGGTCTGCGCCACGCCTGGGAATTCGACGAAATGTATTCCGCCTTCGCTGTGCAGGGTCTCGGCAAGGACGGCAAGCCGCCGACGCGCGAGGAACTGGCGCCGCTCGCCAAGACCAATGTCGAGTCGCTGGCCGAATTCGAGTTCTTTACCTTCGCGAAACAGGGCAGCGCCAAACTCAAGTTTTTGGAGCCGACCGAGGTCACGCTGGAGTCGGACGAGAAAAAAATCGTCACCTTGCGCTTTCTGCTGCCGCTGGAAGCCCCCGTTTCCGCGCAAAAGCCCTTTTCCTTCCAGGTCTATGACCCAACCTATTTCGTCTCCTTCAACTTCGAGAAACAAAATCCGGTGACGTTGGCGAAGCCGCCGGACGGCTGTTCGGTCAGCGCCATCGAGCCAAAGCCCCTCGTCGCCGACGAAAACAAGAAGCTGAACGAGGCGTTTTTCCAGAATTTCTCGCCCGGCGCTGATTTCGGGATAAAGCTCGCGACCCGCGTCATCGTGGCCTGCCCGTGAAGACGGCGAAAGGACGCTTTGTCGCCGCGCTGCTGTTGGCGCTCGTGGCGTTCGGATGCGCGGACCGCGCGGCGCCCGCGCAGACGGGCCGCAATCCCTTCGCCATAGCCGGAGGCGAAGCCGCGGGCGCCGCGACAGGCTTGGCGGGAACCATTCTCGCTTGGCAGAACAAATTTCACATCGAACTGCAGACCGCCGCCAAAGCCCTCAAAACCAGCGGCTCCGCCTTCTGGACGCTGGCGGGGGCGAGCTTCGCCTATGGCGTGTTTCACGCCGCGGGCCCGGGCCACGGCAAGGCCGTGCTGGCCTCCTATATGATCGCCAGCGAAACCGCGCTGCGGCGCGGCATGATCCTCGCGGCGCTGGCCGCCCTGCTCCAGGGCTGCGTCGCGATAGCCTTGGTCGGAGCGGCGGCGGCGCTGCTCGGCGCCACCGCGATGCAAATGAAAAACGCGGCGAATACGATCGAACTCGCGAGTTACGGCGCCATCGCGCTGCTCGGAGCCGGCCTCGTTTGGAAAAAAGGCTGGGCTTTTCTCACGGCGTTGCGGGCGCCGCCGGAAATCGTCGCGAGCCGCGGCGGCTTTTATTGCGAGGCCGTGGACGATCCCTCGCATGTGCACTCGGCGAGTTGCGGTCACCTCCATGCCGTCGACCCGACGACGTTGGAGCGCGATTTCTCTTGGTCTGGCGCGTTCGGCGCGGTGGTCGCCGCCGGGCTGCGCCCTTGTTCCGGCGCCATTCTGATTCTCGTCTTCACGCTCGCGCAGGGCAGTTTCTGGGCCGGCGCGAGCGCCGTTTTGCTGATGTCGGCCGGCACGGCCATCACGACAGGATTTTTGGCCGCCTGCGCGGTGTTCGCGCGGCAAACAGCGCGGCGATGGAGCGGTCCCGGCCGGCGCTGGACGTCGCTCGCCGGGCGTGGAGCCGAATTGCTGGCGGCGGCGCTCGTCATGGGACTGGGCCTGGCGCTTCTCATCGGCGCGCGCCTTAACGCCGGAGCCTGACCCGCCGATTATCGCCGCGGCGCGGCGCCAAAGTCTTTCGCGCCGTGGCTGCTTGTTTCGACGCATATGCTATCATTCAAAAATGATGATTCACGATCGGCCAAAGCGTTAGTGGCGAAAGGCGATACTCTCATGACTGGCCCAAAAATCGCGGACGATCCCTGTGCCTCGCGTCCCTGGCTGGCGTGCTATCCGCCCTACGCCCCCGCCGACATCGATGAGGCGAGTTACTCGACGCTCAATGCGATGTTCCGTGACTCCGTGGCGGTTTATGGCGATAGACCGGCCGTCGAGAGTTTTGGCGCTATTCTAACCTACACCGAACTCTGCCACGCCGCGGAGGCCGTCGCTTCCTGGCTGCAGGCGCGCGGGCTGGAAAAAGGGCAGCGCGTCGCGATCATGTCGCCCAATGTCGCGACCTATCCAGCTCTGGTTTTCGGCATTTTGCTGGCTGGCGGCGTCGTGGTGAATGTCAACCCGCTCTATACGCCGCATGAACTCGAGCACCAGATCAACGACGCCGGCGCGCGTTTCATCTTCGTCCTGGAGAATTTCGCGCATGTGGTCGCTCACGCTTGGCCAAATATGCGTGTCGAACAGGCCATCGTCACGGCCCCCGGCGATCTTCTCGGCTTCAAGGGCATGGTCATCAACGCCGTGTCGCGCTGGGTCAAGCGCGCCGTGCGTCCATATGCCCTACCGGCTTCGACTACATTCGCCGACGTGTTCCGGGAGGGACGGAAGCGCCCGTTTCAAGCGGTCGACGTATCGCGCGACGACATCGCTTTTCTGCAATACACCGGGGGAACGACAGGCGTCGCCAAGGGCGCCGTGCTGTTGCATCGCAACGTCGCCGCCAATGTCGCGCAAGCGATCGCCTGGGTCCGGCCGCTCGTCGCGGGCAAGCACGTCATGGTCACCGCGCTGCCGCTCTATCATATTTTCGGCCTCACCGCCTGCTGCCTGCTGGTGACGAGCATCGGCGGCTGCTGTCTGATGATCACCAATCCGCGCGATATCGCAGGCTTCGTCAAGACCTTGCGCAAATCGCCGTTCACGATGTTTTCCGGGGTGAACACGCTTTACGCGGCGCTCGCCGACAATAAGGATTTCGCGAGCGTCGATTTTTCACATCTGGTGTTTTGCGTCTCCGGCGGCATGGCCACGCAGGGCGCGGTGGCGCGCCGCTGGAAAGAAGTCACCGGCAAAGCCATCGTCGAGGGATACGGACTTTCCGAAACCTCTCCGATCGTCACATCGAATCTCATAACTCTTGATGAATTTTCGGGCTCCATCGGCTACCCCTATCCTTCCACGCAGATATCCATCCGCTTGGAGGATGGCTCACCCGCGCCCTTCGGCGGGCGCGGCGAGCTATGCGTCAAGGGTCCGCAGGTGATGCCCGGCTATTGGATGAAGCCGAAGGAAACCCAGGAAGCCATGACCGAGGATGGCTTTTTCCGCACCGGCGACGTGGCGATCATGCTGCCCGATGGCCAGATCAAAATCGTCGATCGTCTGAAAGAGATGATCCTCGTCTCCGGATTCAATGTCTATCCAAACGAGGTCGAGGACGTTCTCGCGCATCATCCCAAGGTCAAGGAGGTCGCGGTGATCGGCGCGCCGGACCGCCATTCGGGCGAAACGCCAATCGCCTTCATCGTCCCGCGCGACAATAGCCTTACCGTTGGCGAGCTCTCCGCCTTCGTGCATGAAAATCTGACCGGCTATAAGAGGCCAAGACATTACGAATTCCGCGAGAACTTGCCGAAGAGCGCGGTCGGAAAAATCCTGCGCCGCGTGCTGCGCGACGAATATGTCGCGCGTCCGGTGAACGAACCCGACGCGGGATGAGAGCGGCGCCGCGCCGTCCTCACCCGCGAAACTCGGCTGCCGCCTCGTCGATCGCCGCATAAGCGAGATCAAGCTCCTCCGCCTCGATGCAATATGGCGGCAACACGTAAATCGTTTGCCCGAGCGGTCGCAGCAGCAGGCCGCGCGCGTTGAAAAAGCGCAGCAGATCGAGCCCGATCGAAGCGAGATAGCCGCGCCGCGGCGTCGGTAGATCAAGCGCGGTGATCGTCCCGACGCGCCGAACATTGACAAAGCGCGGATCGCTCTCGAAGCGCGCGATGCGCTCGGCCTGCATCGCGCACAGCTTCGCGACCGCCGCGCGCGCGCCGCCGTGTTCCCAAATGTCGAGATTGGCCAGCGCCGCGGCGCAGGCGATCGGGTTCGCCATGTAGGAGCTTGAATGAAAAAACGCGCGCGCGCGATCGTCCGAAAGATGCGCGTCGAAAATCTCCTTGCCGCACATTGTCACGGCGAGCGGCAGCGCCCCGCCCGTGAGGCCCTTGGCATAGCAGGCGATATCCGGGACAATTCCCGCTTGTTCGCAGGCGAACAGCGTTCCAGTTCGGCCAAAGCCGGTCATCACTTCATCGGCGACGAACAGCACTCCGTGGCGCGCGCAAATATTTCTCATTTCACGCAATGTCGACGCCGAATAGATCAGCATGCCGCCCGCGCCCAGAATCAGCGGCTCCGCGACAAAGGCCGCCGCGCCGTCCCCGCACGCCGCCTCCAGCGCGTCGAAACATAGCTGCTCCCGCCCCTCGTCCGGAAAGGGAATGCGCGCGACATCGAATAGCAGCGGTTCATAGCTGGCGTTGAATGGCGAGCGCGCGCCGGTCGACATCGTGCCGATCGTGTCGCCGTGATAGCCATGCTCGAGCGCGACAATGCGCGCGCGCGCCTCGCCGCGATTGCGCCAATAGCCGAGCGCCATTTTGATCGCGACCTCGACGCAGGTGGAGCCGCTGTCGGAATAAAACACGTAGTCGAGACCCTCGGGCGTGATCTCGACGAGGCGCCGCGCCAGACTTTCGGCTGGCTCATGGGTGAAGCCAGCGAAGATAATCTGATCGAGCAGCTCAGCCTGATCCTTGATCGCCCGCGTGATCTCCGGGCGGCGATGGCCATGGGTGATCACCCACCAGGACGAGATGGCGTCGAGAAAGCGAGCGCCGTCCTCCGCCTCCAGCCAGCAGCCCTCGGCGCGAGCGATTTTTATCGCGCCGGGTTGCAGGGCGTGCTGCGTGTAAGGGCGCCAGACGGGCGAGTTTGTCACGAGAGTCATGGCTTCGTTCTAAACGAAATCCGCGACGGCGAAAGCCTCGCCGAATGCGCGCCGCAAAGTCTCGGCATTCAGCGGAGAAAGGTTCGGCAGGCGACCGAGCATGGCGACGCGCCCCATGCGCGCGACTGTGTTTTGTGTGTCTTCATTCGCCTCGCCGATAAAGGCGACCCCGCGCAATGGAATCTCGCGACGCCGCAGCGCCTCCAGGGTCAGCAGGCTGTGATTGATCGTTCCAAGCGTGGTGCGCGCGACCACGATCGTGGGGAGGCGCCAGCGCGCCAAGAGGTCGACCGTCGGCGTCTCGATCGTCAGCGGCGTCATCACGCCGCCCGCCGTCTCGATGACGAGCGTTCCGGCCGCCTCCGGCGGATCGAGCCGCGATGGATCGATGGCGAGCCCGTCGAGCCGCGCCGCGAGATGCGGCGAAGCGGGCGTCTCGAGGCGATAAGCTTCCGGCAAAATACGCTCGGGCGGAAGACCGGAGAGGCGCAAGACGGATTGCGAGTCGGTCTCCTCCTTCAGCCCGGCCTGCACCGGCTTCCAATAAAAGGCGCCGAGCGCGCCGGCGAGCGCGGCGGAGAAAACCGTTTTGCCGACCCCGGTGTCGGTCCCGACGATCACGAAGCGCGCGTTCATAGGGCGTCCGGAAGGACGCCCGTCCATTCGGGGCGAGCTGATGACGGCAACGCCGCCAGCTCTTGCGCGAGCAGCGCGATCATCGCGTCGGTTTGCGCGTCGCTCACGTTAAGCGTCAGCGAAATACGCAACCGCGCCGTGCCCTCCGGCACCGTAGGCGGGCGTATCGCGCGAATGTCGTGGCCATGCGCCTGCATCCGCTCGGCCAGGGCCAGCGCCCTATTGTCGGAACCGACGATCACCGGCTGGATATGCGCGCCCGAAGGCTCGGCGTCCGTGAGGCGCCGCAAGGCTTCGCC
>JBAWEN010000343.1:0-4042 GCA_049591215.1 Methylocystis sp.
CCGCTCGGGCGACGGCCGCCTCGCCGCGGTTGATCCCGCTTTCGACAAGCAGGTCGTTCGGCCCGCCGATCAGCAGTAGATGCTCGGTGTTGTCGCGCCGGACGATAACGAGTTGGCGCTCCCGGTCGAGTTCGAACGCATCGACGACATCCAGGCGGCGCGGGCGGTTGCGCGGTCCGTTGGCCTTGATGCGTCGTCCGAACACCAGTCGGAAGATGTAGAGGATCAGCACCGCGGCGACTAAAAACGCGGCGATTGCGAACAGATAGGGGAGCAACTGCGATTGCGTGATGCTTTGTGGCATGAAACTCTAGTCTCTTGTTCGAACTGCGTCGCCGGATAGCAGATAAAATAACAGCTTTCCCCATGTGCGCATCGAAAAAGGTTAAGCAATGGTTAACGCCGCGCGAGCCGGGCTTGTTTCGATGGCCGGCGACGTTGCCTTGGGCGGCGCATGAGGTCATTGTTCCCCGATGATTCTTTGGGAACGCGGCGCTTGCTCGGCCGCGAAGCTGTCGCGAGATGCCAGACATGATCGAAAAGGTGGCGTCGTCAGCATATGACCGCACGGAACGCCCGGGCGTCGCTTGGCTCGTTCTGCTACTCGCGGCGGCGCTGGTCGGCGTCATGGCGGTGTATTTCCTCGCGCCCGCGTCCGCGCCCCGCGTGACCATGGCGGCGCTGGCCATGTTCGCCGTGGCTGGGGTTTTTTCGCTGTTCGCCTACGCCGTCGGCCTGCTGCAATTCACCAGCCGCGCCGCCCGCAACGACGTGACCAAGCTGATCTCCGACACCTGGGGCGAGGGTCTGCTCGCGACCGAGGGCGAGCTGCAAATACTCTACGCCAATGAAGCCTATATGGAGCTGTGCGGCGCCCGCGACGTGAGCGGAATTTTGCCGGTCGAGCGGCTGTTCTCCGGTCCGCCCGAAGTCTCCGAGGCCATTTACCGGCTGGCGCAGGCGGCGCGCGGCGGACAGCGTCATATCGAGGATATGCGCTTGTCGCCGCCCCTGATGGGCGGCGCGGCCGCCGCCTGGTATCGCATAAAGGTCCAGCCGCTCGAGCGTCACGGCCCCAATACGACGCTCTGGGCCGTGGCCGACGTGACCGCCGACCGGCAACGCCAGGAGAATGTCTTCCAGCAGCTTCAGCACGCGATCGATTTCCTCGATCACGCGCCGGCGGGCTTTTTCTCGGCGACGCCGGCCGGCGCAATCCCCTATATGAACAAAACGCTGGCGGGTTGGCTCGGCTATGATCTCACGCAAGCCGGTTCGGGTGGTTTGGCCCTCCACGACATCGTGGCGAACAACGGCTCGGCGCTGCTCGCCGCCGGCCTCGGCGGGGCGGGCGAGGTGCGCACGCGGCAGATCGACCTCGATTTCAAGTGCAAGAACGGGCGCTCGCTGCCGGTGCGCCTGCTGCATCGGGTCGCCTACGGGCAGGACGGGGCGCCGGGCGCTTCCCGCACGCTGGCGCTGAACCGGGCGCCCGGGGAGCAGCCCGAGGAGGATTTGCGCGCCGCGGAGGTGAAGTTCGCGCGTTTCTTCAATTCGACGCCAATGGCCATAGCGACGCTCGACGAGAACGGCCGCGTGGCGCGCTCCAACGCGGCTTTCGCGCAGTTGTTGCCGCGCGCGCTGGCGGGCGGTCAAGCCGGGAAGAACGCTCCCGCCTGGCCTTTGCTGGCCGACATGAGCGAGCGCGATCGCGCGGCGCTCAAGGGCGCGATCGAAGCCGCGCTCGACAGCCGCGGCGATGTGAAGCCGGTCGACGTGGTGTTCGAGGACGCCAGCCAAGGCGAGACGGGACGGATCGCCTCCAGCGATCCCATGACCGCGCGCTCCGTGCGTTTCTTCGTTTCGCCCGACGAGAACGCCGGCAAGAAGGCGGCGATGATCTACGCGCTGGACACGACCGCCGAACGCAAGCTGCAAGAAGAGTTCGCGCAATCGCAAAAGATGCAGGCGGTGGGTCAGCTCGCGGGCGGCGTCGCGCATGATTTCAACAACATGCTGACGGCGATCATCGGTTATTCCGACTTGTTGCTTGCGAGCCATCGCCCGACCGATCCGTCATTCCAGGACATCATGCAGATCAAGCAGACGGCCAACCGCGCCGCGGGCCTGACGCGGCAGTTGCTGGCTTTTTCGCGCCGCCAGACGCTTCGCCCGGAAGTGCTGCAGATCGGCGACGCCCTTTCGGAGCTGCAGATTTTGCTGCGCCGGCTGCTCGGCGAGAAAGTGGAGCTCGATCTGCGGCACGGCCGCGACCTGTGGTACGTCAAGGCCGACATCAACCAATTCGAACAGGTAGTTATCAATCTCGTCGTCAACGCGCGCGACGCCATGGCGGAACGCGGCGGCCGGGTGCAGCTCCGCACTCGCAACGTCGCCGCCGCGGACTGCGCCGCGTTGAACGAAAAGGCGCTGACGCCGGCCGATTACGTGCTGGTCGAGGTCGAAGACACTGGCCCCGGCATTTCGGCGGAGCTGAAGGAGAAGATTTTCGAGCCATTTTTCACCACCAAGGAAGTCGGCAAGGGCACTGGCCTCGGCCTCTCCATGGTGTTCGGCATCGTCAAGCAGTCCGGAGGTTTCGTCTTCGTCGACAGCGAGGTCGGCAAGGGCGCGACTTTCCGCGTGCTGCTGCCGCGATATGTCCCGCAAGCGAGCGACATCGCGGTCAAGGTCGAGGCCACGAAGCCCACCACCGATTACACCGGCCAGGGCGTTGTCCTCCTGGTCGAGGATGAAGACGCGGTGCGCGCCTTTGGCGTGAGAGCGCTCGGGTCGCGCGGCTATACGGTTCTGGAGGCAGCCTCGGGCGTGGAGGCGCTCGAGGTGGTGGAGCGGGAGAAAGGCAAGATCGATCTCATCGTGTCCGACGTGGTGATGCCCGAGATGGATGGGCCGACCATGTTCAAGGAGCTGCGCAAGCGCGGCGTGACGGCGAAGGTGATCTTCGTGTCCGGCTACGCGGAGGAAGCCTTCGCCAAGAACCTTCCCGAAGGCGAGTTCGGCTTTTTGCCAAAACCGTTCACCCTCAAGCAATTAATTGAAACCGTGAAACAGAGTCTGGGGGAAGGGGCGTGAGAATGTCGCGGTTCATAATGCAGTCGCTCTATTGACACGCAATTGTGAAGCATGGCCTATTTGTGCCCGGGACAGGGCTCCCAATAAAAGAAAACAACCGAGGAAACAGCAAGATGAAGATGAATGTTCTGGTGGCGGCCGCCCTGATGTTCGGTGGGATGATCGCGCCCAGCTTCGCATATGACGGCGTGGCCGGCCTGCGGAGCCCGGTGACCAAGGTGACCTGCGACACCCGCAACGAAGATGAGCAGGCTGTGTGCGCATCCAAGTGCGAGGACAATTTCGTTCGTCATAAGAACGACAACATGGCCGATCACTCCGCGTTGGCCTCGGAAAGGCTGGCTTGCGACACCAAATGCGGCTGCCCGGACAATTCGAAGTTGTAATCCACGTCGCTCGCCGCGCGCTCGGCGAGAACCGTTCCAGTCGCTGGGCACGCGAATAGTCGATGCCCAGCGACCTGGGCGGGTTTTTCAAGATTGCATCGTTTTTAACGATTAAGCCGCGGCCGGCACGCGCCCATATGGACGCCGCGCGATCCGCGTGTTAGGGCCGCGCCTTCCCTTAAAAAAAGCCAAAGGCCCCGACATGATCCCGCGCTACTCTCGCAAGGCGATGACCGATATTTGGGAGCCGCGGACGCGCTTCAAAATCTGGTTCGAGATCGAGGCGCACGCCTGCGACGCGCTCGCCGAAATCGGCGTCATCCCGAAGGAGAGCGCCAAGGCGATCTGGGACAAGGCGGGCGAGGCGTCCTTCGATGTCGAGCGCATCGACGAGATCGAGCGCGTCACCAAGCACGATGTCATCGCCTTCCTGACGCATCTCGCCGAATTCATCGGCGCCGATTCGCGCTTCGTGCATCAGGGCATGACCAGTTCCGACGTGCTCGACACCTGTCTTTCCGTGCAGTTGTCGCGCGCCGCCGATCTCTTGATCGCCGATG
>JBAWEN010000344.1:0-6227 GCA_049591215.1 Methylocystis sp.
ATGCAGCAATAGCGAGTTGGGCGAATGACGGCGGCAATTGTCCCCGCGAGACCTGTCCGGCTTGCGAGCGCGCCATATCATAAGTTGCAACTGTCCCCCGAACCCTCATCCGACCCTTGCTACGCAAGGGCCACCTTCTCCCACAAGTGGGAGAAGGAAGCGCCGCCTAAAACGCAAAAAAGCCCCGCCAGCCCAAGGGCCAGCGGGGCGAACACAAAACGCGAAAACCAATCCTACCGCACCGCGTTCTTGAGCCAGGGCGGGACGCCGTTGCTCAGAAGATAGAGCGCCGCAGCGCCGACGCCGCCGAATAATATCCGCAGCGCCCAGATCACGCCGACGAGCTGCTGCCGTTCGGCGTTGATCGCGTCCATCTTGATGCTCAATGCGCGCAGCTGCGCGTCTATGCGCGCCTCGCGCTCGGTTTGCGCGATTTGCGCCGCGTGGTCGCGCTCGATGCGCGCCTTTTCCATTTCGTCGAGACGCGCCCCAATCGCGCCGATGTCGCGGTAACAGTCTGGCGTCGGCATTTCGCGCGCTCCGCTAGGGCTTGGACGCCGGCGCCAGCGGCCCCGGCCTGTCCGAGGAGAACGCGCTGATCAGCGGCGCGACGGCGAGCACGAACACGCCGACGATGAAGGCGTCGGTCTGCTGAATCGCATGGGTCGCGGCGGCGGGCACGTAATCCGGCAAAGCCAGCGTGCCCTTGGCGATGGCGTCGAGCACGCCGACGGCGCCGCTGATGACGAGGCCCGTCGTTGGATCGATGGTGGGAAATTTCATTGCTGGCCCTCTCGTTAAAAAAGGCCTCGCGCGAAAACTTTTCGCGCGAGGTTTGGAACAGGGTTAGAGCCCGGCCTTGCCGATGGCCGAACCGACAATACCTTGCGCCGGCAGCCGGCTCTGGACCGCGCTATTGACGTTGCCGATCGTCGTCTGAACATTGCCGTTGAACGTCGCCAGATCGGCGCCTGCGTTGCCGGTGGGCTGAAAGAACAAGCCGTTGTTCCCGCCGAGAAAATTGGTGTGATAGGCGAGGCCGACGCGCACGCTTTCCTCGGTGAAGCGCTTGGTTCCAATGAACCGCGACTGCTGCGCGGAAATCGCCGCCGGCGTCGCGCCATACAGCAGACCGGCGCCCGACACGGTATGCGAGCCCCACTCGGCGTGGTCGTATTCGAGCTTCGCGCTCCATCCCGGAATGAACATCCATTCGGCGCCGCCCTTGGCGTGCCATCCGGCAAAGCTCGGTCCCTGCGTTCCATAGCCGCTCGCCACGGCCTGCGGCGAACCCGCGTAAACGGAGGAATCCGTCTTCAACAGCGACGGCCCGCCGCCGATATAGACCTGCATTTGCGGCGTCAGCAGCCAGCCGATTTTGGCCGTTCCATCGACGCGCGTGGTCCAGCCCGCGCCGAGCTGCGCGACGGACGGCGCGACCCCGAGCCCCGGCGCCGCGAAAGTCACGGCGCGCGTATCGCCGCCCACCGGCAGATCGAGCGAAGCCTCGGCGCCGAGCACCCAATTACCGGCCTGATAATTGGCGCCGATGTTGGGGCTGAAGATGAAAGCGCGGTTGCTGAGAGAAGCGCTCGCGCCGGACGCATAGGCGTAAGGCTGAAACGTGGTTCCAACACCGCTGTTGTACGCCTCCAGATTCATGTTCGGCGAAGAGTCGAAGGCGTAGCCGCCGGAGACGCCGAAGTAGAGTCCCGTCCAGGAAGTCGCGGGAATGAACAGCGGCGCCGGCGCGACTTTCGCGGAGGGCACATCGGCGGCGCGAGCATTGATCGGGGCGAACGCCGCCAGCGCGCCAAGAATGATTCCAAGCGCGAGACAGGCGATGTCGGAATTGGCGAAACGCCAGATTGAAGCGTGGTTTTCCTTGGTCATGGGATGTCCTTCGTTTGAAAAGAAAACCGCCGGCCCGTTAAGGGTCGGCGGCGATGGTCGTCAGCCGCGGAGCTGGTTGGTGGACGCGGCGGCGGGGAGCCGCGCGGCGTTTCACGATGCGTAAATCGCCCGCGCGTTCGCGAAATATTGGGCTTGATCGATGGCCATCAGACTTCAACCCCCGCGACGCCGTGCTCTTGCATGTCGACATAAGGGTCGTAGTTATCAGCGGGATAGAAATCCCCGGCGAAGAGTTCGGCTTGCCGAAACACCGGCACGCGCTGCACGTGATCGTTGTCATGGAAGGAGTGCCGACACTTCGGCGTTCCCCAATCGCCGCCCCAGATCAGACCGTGCTTTTTGGCGAGCGCCTGCAGCAGCGTGTAATCGGCCTTCCAGTCGACGGCGCCCGATGGCCCGGTGACGCCAAGATCGCAGGCGACGCCATAGCCATGGCAACCGACATTGCGCAGCTCGGTCGCGCGTTGGTTGAACAGTTGCAGTTGGCGGCGCGAGGAGCGGAAGGTCTCCAACACGACGAGATGGTGATCGCGCGCGGCCGCCTCGGCGATCAGCGCCGCGACGGCCGCGCGCGTGCCGGGCTCCAAAAGGTCGGGCGACTTTTGAATATCGGTCGAGTGGAATGCCGGCGATTTGGCCAGCACCTCGCTGTAGAACGAAGCCATTGGCTGTCCTTTGTTTGGTCGGGAGCGGGGAGGGTTCGCGGCTAGCGAAACAGCGGCGCGGCGTGCGAGACCGCGAACGCGCACAGCAGCGCGATGGCGGCGAGCCAGAGGAAGCCGCGCATCAACGTCGCCATCATGCGAACAGCTTGTCGAGATCGCGCATGAAGCGCGGCCATGCCAGCAGCGCCCCGAGCACGCCGTAGCAATAGGCGAACGGGAAGTTGTCGACGAAGATCAGATGCAGCATGCCGTCGCCTCATTTGTCGATAGCCCGTGAAAATTCGCATTTAATGTTACTACGCCGCCTTGACCGGCGGTATTAAACGTAGTAACAATAATTCATGAAAATCGAGTTCGACCCCGCGAAACAAAATTGGACCGCTGAAAATCGCGGGCTCGACATGGCGCGAGCGAACGAGATTTTTTCGGGGAAGACCCTGACTGTCGCCGACGACCGGCGCGACTATGGCGAACAGCGCTTCATCACCATTGGCTTTCTTGAAGCAAGAATGGTCGTTTTGGTGTGGACGCCGCGCGTCGGCGCACGAAGAATTATCAGCTTGAGGAAAGCCAATGAACGCGAGCAAAAAATCTACGCATCAAGATTTTGATATTGACGACGCCCCCGATCTTTCGACGCCAGAATGGCAGGCGAAGTTCGCGGCGGCTCCGGTCAAACGTGGCAGGCCTCCGGTGGAGGCCCCGAAAGTCTCGACGACAATCCGTCTCGACGCGGATATTCTCGAGGCGTTCCGCAAGGACGGCCACGGATGGCAGTCGAGGATTAACGCCGCCCTGCGCGAATGGATCGCGGCGACACGCGCCTCCCGTCGGAGCGCTGCGAGCAGCGCGGCGGCGACGAGACAAAAGCCGGCGACGATCATCGCGCCTTCCTCTTCACCAGCCCGGAAGCGGCGCGAAAAATGATCGCCGCCGCGGCGAGCGGCAGGCCGCTCAACGTCAGCGCGGCGAGGACAATCTCGATGAACGCCGCGCCGCGGCCGCGCATTTATTTTTTGAAAATCGGCAGCAACGCCTGGATCGTCGCCGCCGTGATGCCGGGGTTCTTGTCGAGCGCGAGTTGATCCTCGGTGATTGGCGCGAGATCGATTTCGAGAATTTGCGCGCCGATCTTTTCGGCCTCGGCGTCGATCGCCTTGCGCGCCTCGGCGTCGAGTTCGCCGCCGCCGGAAAGCTTTTCGCGCGCCGCCTTAAGCGCTCGTTGCGCCGGGCCGATCGCGTCGCTGATATGCGAAGCGTCGACGGCGAGCGCGACGCGAAAGCCGGGGCCGAAGGCGAAGGGCGCCTGCGCCTGCGTTTCCTTCGCGCCGTCCTTGATGATTTGCGTCGCGCCCTTGTTGAGTTGGTCGATGCCGACCGAGACCGAAAACGCCTGATTGACGGTGAGTTTCATTGGCTCGGCGAGGGCTGAATTCGCGACGATAAGTCCGTAAAGCAGCGCGATAGCGGCGGCGGGGCGTGCGATGTGTCGTTTCATGAGTTCTCCTTGATCAGCAGGACGTTCCGTAGGTGGAATGCGCCGTGAGATAGCCGCCCGTGACGCTTGGGCTGTAAGCGCAAATCTGGGTGATCCATTTCGCCGTGGGCCAATTGAACGCGCCCGCCGCGTAGAGCGCGCGGCTGGTCGCGCCCGTCGCCTGGTCGATCATGTCGACATAGGATTGGCCCGCGCTCATCGCGCTCGCCAACGCGCCAGCCGCGGACATGCTGACAGCCGCGCGGGAGGCGCTGGCGCTCGTGGTCGGGATGTATGAGGTCGCGAACGAGCCCGCCTCGAACTGCAATCCCCACAGGTAAGATGTCGACGCGGGCTGTCCGGTTTGGCCGTTGACGCCGAACTGAATATTTAGGCTGGTGTAGGAACTGGACGACCCGGTCGCGGCGTATCTGGAGAAAGACGCTGTTAGTGTAACCAATGGATTTGCAAATATAGTATAGGGAGATCCGTTAACGGCGAACATCTCGTAATATTTTTCGCCGCCGGAATTGCCCTTCAAAAAGGCCGATACTGTGTAGTTCGTAGACGCTGAAGCGGATATGGCGCTAGAATAGGTTAGCGATGAGCCAGGAGAGCCGCTATTTGTCTGCGGGAGCGCCATTTTAGACGCGGTGGTTGTTCCATCGGGCGCGACCGCGTTATTTTGCGTGATGGTTGGGTTGCCGTAATTGCCGGTTTCCCCCCATCCAGTCCCGCCAATGTTGGCGGAAAAAGGCGCGAGGTTGGTCGCCGCCCCCTCGTTGAGCAGCCCGCATGTCGCATTGGAGCAATCGATGCGCGGCGTGTTGACCGCGGCGGTCGAGACGCCGCCAGCCGACGTGACATAGGTCGCCGTCGTCGAGCGCGTGTCGGCGATGCAGGACGAGAGGGAAGCGCAACCGACGCCGCCCACCGCGCCGCTCGGGAAGTTGATCGACGCGACGATATAGTTTGCCCCCGCCGCGCCGGAACCCTTGCGGCCCGAGCCGGGCCACGCCGCATCGGAGCCATTCGCGCACATAAGCGCCAGCGCCACGAATAGTATGGCGCCTACGAAACCAGATTGAACCGCGCGCATTAGTTCGTGCTCCACTGCGAATTGACATAGGTGAGGGCGACCGATCCGTAATTGGTGGCGAGCGAGTAGGACGAGCCGCCGTCAATCGTGCCGGAGGACGGTATGATCGTGATGTTGTGCGTCGCGGCGGCGCCGCCGCAATCCTTGATCAGGAAGGTTTGCCCGGCGACGCCGGCCGGCAGCGTTTCCGTGACCGCGCCCGTGCTGGTGTAGGCCACGCACAGGAAATAGTCGCTCATCGCGGAGATCGTGTCGGTAGCGGCCGAAACGGTTCGGGCCTTGCCGATGATGAAACCCTGATCATTAATTCCCGACAACTTGATCGACCCGGAAAAATCCGTTCCGCCCGCGCTCGCGTTGCCGATCGCGAGTTGCCCCGCTCCTATGCGCGAGATCGACGTGTCGCCGGTGAACACCTGGCCGGAACTGGAGATCGTCGTATTGCCGAGGATGAACTGGCTGTTCTCGGCGTCGAGGCCGATCGTGAACACGCCGCTGTGCGTCTGACCGGAGAAGGACAATTCGCCGACCGCGCCGGTGTTGTTGCGCGCCTGGTAGCAGGACCCCGTGATATCGGCCCAGCAGCCATACATGTTCGGATAATTATTATTCGGCGATAGCACGGAAAATCCGCCGCCATAATGGCCGCCGCTTCCCGAGCCCGAGCTGTAGTGGCCCGAGATGACCATATTCAGCGTCGAGTAAAAAATCCCGGCGTTGTTGATATACGTATTCAGCGAATACGTCCCGCCGATGTTGCTGTAAACTTCAAGCGCGTTGCCCCACCCGCCGGTCGTCGACGTGTTGATGAGCGCCAGCGTCCCCGCGAAATTCGACGATGTTCCATCCGTCGTCAGGGAAAGCTGGACGTTATTGCCGAGCGCCAGGGCTTCGTAATTGGAGCCAATCGTCGCGGTTCCGGGAAGCGACCGCAGCGTGGCTCCATCGCCATAAAGCAGGCCGGCGGTTCCGCTGACGCCGGTCGTGCCGATGGTGAGATTTAACGCGCCGGTAGCCGTGAAGCTGTCCGCCAGCGCGATGTCCGCGCTGAGCAGAAGCGCGAGAATGAAGA
>JBAWEN010000345.1:0-6170 GCA_049591215.1 Methylocystis sp.
ACCTTTGGTTGAACGGCGACGACAACGCGCTCTCACAAGACCAGAAGGCCGGCCTGAAAATTTTCATCGATAAGGGATGCTCGAACTGCCACAACGGGGTCAATATTGGCGGCGCAACCTTCGCGCGCTTTGGAGTGGCGCAATCCCCGGGTCCCGAATTGCTGCCATCGGACGATTGGGGCCGCTTCGCGGTCACCAAGAATGTCGCCGACAAATACGTATTCAAGGTTCCGAGCCTGCGCAACGTCGAATTGACCGCGCCCTATTTTCATGCGGGCCAAACAATGGATCCGAGAAAGGCGGTCGCGATCATGAGCGAGTATCAACTCGGGCAAAAGCTGAGCGACGGCGAGATCGACAAGATCGTGGCGTTCCTCAAATCGCTGACAGGCCGCCAACCGGAGGTCATGCTGCCGATTCTACCTCCGAACCCTCTCCGCGCCCCGTAGGCGAGGCTGGCGGCGCGGCGGATGGCGCGAGGAAATCCGGCGGTTCGGTCCGGGTTTCCTTTTTCACTCTCCACAATAATCATGTGGGGAAAATCACGGACTTGTTGACACGACCGGCCCGCTGACGTTTAACCTTGGCCCCGGCGATGGAGTTCGCCGTACAACCGCCTCGAGGGTTTAGCGCCGGGGCTGATGACTCCTACTGTTTTAAGCAGGGGAGGAGTCCGCGTGGAAAACGCCCGATCCATCGTCGTAAGAGCGAAGCTCGCCCATCGCGACCGTCCGTGCGGGGCCAACCGGCCGACGGCGCTGGGCGCGGTCTAGTCATGCCGCGCGGCGACTCCCAACGCCTGAGCGGATGGCGTTTCCTGCTGCTCAACATCGTGCTCGGGCTCGGCAATGTCGTCGTGTTGTCCAATGTGCCGGGCTACACGATCGTCGCGCCCTATGCGGCCGGCAATCTGCAGGGCGTGACGCCGAGCTTCGGCACATGGGCGACGACGGACCATATGATCGGCCTCGCGCTGGGCTTTCCCCTCGCGCGCTGGATCGGGGGCAGATTCGGCGCTCACCGCGCTCTCATCGCGGCCTATGCGCTTTATGCGGTCCTCTCGTTCGTTTGCGCCATGAGCGAAACGATCTACTTTTTCGTGGCCGCGCGCATTCTGCTTGGCCTCGCGGGCGGCGTCATTCTTCCGATCGGCCAATCCGTGCTGCTGAACGAATATCCCGAAAAGCTGCGGACGTTCGGCGTCGGAATTTGGGGCGTCCTCGGCATGATGCCATTCATGGTCGGGATTTTCATCGGCGGCTGGTGGGCCGAACATCTCGGCTGGCGCTATTTGTTTTATTCGAACATCCCGGTCGCGCTGCTAGCCGGGGGCGTCGCGGGCTCGCTGCTGTACGGCCGCGAGATTCGCCCGCGTTTTCATCGCTTCGACTTTGTAGGCTTTTTCCTGCTCGCGGCGGTTTTTCTTGGTTCGCAGACGATTTTCAACATGGGCAACGACTTCGACTGGCTCCGCTCTCCCACTGTGCTCGGAGCCCTCGTCGTGGTCGCCCTGGCGCTGCCCTGCTTCATCATCTGGGAGCTTGGCGAACGACATCCGGCGATCGACGTCCGCCTCTTTGCTCACCGCAATTATGCGGTCGCCACGGTCTGCTCGGTGGCGGGTTTCTTGGTCATTCAGGGATTGTTGTCGCTGTTCATCGTGCAAATGCAAGTGCTTCTCGGCTACAGCTCGTCCCTCGCCGGCGGCGTCTATCTTTGGATGCTGCTGTTGTCAGTACCGTCCGCCGCGATCGTGCACGAACTGTGCAAGCAGATCGACGTTCGCCTGATCTGCTGCATGAATTTTCTTGGCTTCGCCGCGACGCTGACCTGGTTCGGCATGTTCGACAAAACGGCCTCCTTCGATCAGATCGCCTGGCCGATGGCCTTTTTCGGCTTTTCGCTCGCCATGTTCTTCGCGCCGCTGGCGAATCTCGCGATGTTTGGTCTGCAGGGCGCTCAGCTCATCCGCGCGGCCGAGGAATTCGCGCTGCTGCGGACGGTCGCCGGCGGCTTTGGCATCGCGCTGCAAGGCGTGGTTCTGTTCCGGCGCACGCCGCAACACGTGCTCGCTCTTTCGGATCAGTTTGGCGGGAGACGCTTCGCCGAACTCGATCAGATGACCCAGTTGTCCGACAGGCTTCAAGCTTCGGGCCTCACCCCGGCCATGGCCAATAGTCAAGTCGGGCGCCTTCTGCGACAGCAGGCGGGGCTGCTGGCGCTCAACGACGCCTTTCTGCTCGGCGCCGTCGTGTTCGTCGTGCTCGCCGTGGTCGTTTGGCTCGCCCGCGCGACCCACCCCTTGCGTCTGACCGCGGCGCAAGAGCTGAAGCAACTCACAGCCGAGGAGCTGATGGAACAGCCATGACAAGCCGGCGTCTATCCATCGCGCCCGCGGCCGGGCTTCTTTTGCTTATCGGCGGCTGCGCGGAAACGTCTCCGAACGAACGCGCGCAATTCATCGAACCTCCGGCGATGGACCGCACCTTGGCGCGGTCCGGCGCGCCGGGCGGCTCGCGCACGGACGCGGGCTGGCCAACCGAGGAGTGGTGGCGCCGCTTCCGCAGTCCCGAACTCGACCGCATCGTCGAGCGGGCCTTGGCCGGCAACCAAAGCCTGAAAAAGGCCGACGACACCTTGCGCAGGGCAGAGGCTTTCTCACAGATCGAAGGGGCGCGGCTATTGCCCTTCCTCAACGCGGATCTCGGGATGCGCCAATCGCGCATTCCCAATCACGGCGTCGTCGCCTCCTATAATCCCACCCTGGCCGGCCTCGAAAAAACCATGGCCTACATCAACCCGCTGTCGCTTCACTACGAATTCGACTTCTGGGGCAAGAATCGCGCGATTCTCGACGCATCGCTCGGCGAGGCGGCCGCGCAGGCGGCGGAGACCGAGGAAACTCGGCTGTTGCTGACGACCGCCACCGCGCGCTCATATTTCGCATCCGCGCGCTGGCGAGGCAGGCGGACATCGCGGCCAGCATGACAAAGCTGCGGCGCGATTCGCTGGCGCTCGCGCAAACGCGGTTCAAAACCGGGATCGACACCGCCGACGGCGTGGCCGAAGCAAGCGCCGACCTGGAGGCCGCCGTCAAACGCGAGGCGGGGATCGTCGCGCAACGCGACTACCAACAGAATATGCTGTCGCGGCTCATGGGCGAGGGGCCGGACGCCGGCCGCGACATTGTCGGCGCGAAAGCGATGAGCCAGCCGGCGGCGCCCGCCTTGCCAAAGCATCTTCCGGTGGAGTTGCTCGCCCACCGGCCGGATGTCGCCGCCGCCATGCATCGCGCCGAGGCGGCCGCGGACCGGATTCACACCGCCAAGGCGGAGTTCATGCCATCGGTCGATCTGACCATCGTCGGCGGGCTGGAGGCCTCCAGGACTTCGACGCAGATCGACGATCTCGGCAAGTACCTGTTCCGAACCTCGGCGATCGGCTACGCGGTCACGCCGAACATCCATCTTCCGCTGTTCCAGGGCGGCGGCATGCGCGGCAGGCTGGAGGGCCGCCGCTCGGAATATGACGAGGCGGTCGACAGCTACAATGAAACGCTGCTCAGGGCGGCGCAGCAGGTGGCGGACGGCCTCGCGAGACTCAAGGAGACGCACTCCGAATCGGAGGCGCAGCGCCGTCTGAGCGGCGCGCGGCGCGCGGAGCTCGAACTCGCACGCACGCGCTGGCGCAGCGGGCTGAGGGATAAGCGCGAACTACTGGCGCAAGCGCACGCGGCGCTCGAACAGAATTACGCGCTCGCCTCGCTCGACGCCGACTACCTGTCGTCGCATGTGGATCTGATCCAGGCGCTGGGCGGCGGCTATCTGGCCGGTCCAGAAGCATTTGCGCCACGGCCGGAGCCGGAAACGGATCAGCTCACGCCGCTCGTCGACGCGATCGAGGCGCTCGGCGGCGGGTAGCGACGCCGACCAAGGCCATAACGAGATCCGGACAATCAAGACCTTTTGGACAGATCATGCCACTCGACCGCAACACGCTCCGCGCCCGCCGCCTGTTTCTCCTCTCGCTCGTCGCGCTGTTGGCGCTGGCGGCGGGTTTGTATTTCCTGATCAGATGGAACACTCACGACCGCTTCTACGTAACGACGGACAACGCCTTCGTCGTCGGCAACATCATTCCGGTCCAAGCCGACGCGACGGGCGTCGTCGCCGAAGTGCTGGTCGAGGAAACCGACAAGGTGAAAGCCGGCGATCTGCTGGTGCGGCTCGACGAACAGCGCGCCAGGGCGGCGCTCGATCAATCCGCGGCGGAGCTGGCGCGCGCGGTGCGCACGGTCGGCGGGCAATTCGCCGCGCGGCGCCAGGCCTGCCAGAAGATCGCCTCGCAGATCGCGCTGCGCGACAAGACCCGCCACGACGTCGCGCGCTATCGCCAGGCGCTGCCGAGCGGCGCCGTCTCGCAACAGGTTTTGCAGAACGCCATGGACCAACTGGCCTCGCTCGACGCCGACCTGCACGAAAGCCGGGCGAACTTCCAGTCGTTCGAGGCGCGCCTTGGAGGCCTTACCCTCACCAAAGCTCCCGACATCGAGGCGGCCCAGGCCAAATTCACCGAGAATTATATCGAATTCGCGCGCCAGCGCATCAAGGCGCCCGCTTCCGGCTATGTGGCCAAGCGCAAGGCGCAGGTCGGCGACCGCGTGCGGCCGGGCGACCTGCTCATGCAGATCGTCCCGCTCGATTATCTGTGGATCGAAGCGAATCTTTGGGAGAACGGCATGCGGCGCGTGCGGCCGGGACAGCCGGTGGCGGTCACGGTCGATCTTTACGGCAATAGCGCCTTGTTTCACGGCACGGTCGAGGGCATCGTCCCAGGCTCGGGCAGCGTTTTCGCTTTGCTCGCTCCCGACAATGCGACCGGCAACTTCATTCATATCGTCCAGCGCGTTCCCGTGCGCATCGCCCTGCGCCCGGACGAGCTGGAAAAGCAGCCCTTGCGGCCCGGGCTTTCCGCGGTCGTCTCCATCGACGTTCATGACGTCGACCAGTCGCCGAACGCCTCGACCGCGAGGCCGGAGCCCAACGCCTCCCTCACCGTGATCTTCGACAATGATCTCGCGGCCGCGAAAGCCAGCGCGGAAAAAGTCGTCAGCGAAAATCTCGTCGGTGGGCCTGACGCCGCGGTCGGCGCATGTCCAAGCGGCGATTAACCGGCGACTCGCCGCCGGCGTAAGGCCCGCGCAAGTTTACAGGTTCAAATTTGATCGGCGCGCGCGTCGCGGAGACGGAGCGGTCCGACATCTCCCGGCTTGACCTCGCTCGATTGACGCTCGCCTCACAATCACCCCGCGCCAGGGTTGCGCGGGGCGACGACGGAAGGCCGCGATCAAAATAGATTTCCAAGACATGCCGCTAAACTTTCTACGCGTCACTCCGGTCGGTTCCGCCGACGTGGAAGATCGACAATGGCTGGGCTATCGCGATGAATATTGGCGGCGCCATTATTCCCAAGGACCCCCACGAGTTTCCATTTTGGGACTTCGCTTTTCTCGACGTGGAATATGATCCAGAGGCCCAGGCCGTGTGGATGAATTACAAAGCGGCGGCGCCTCAGCATTTTCCTCTGGAGATGTTTATCGAGATCGTGAAGCTTCGCGAATCATTGCGTGGCTTGCGCGCGTCGAAATGTGGCGCGCGCTGGCCAATTCGCTACTTTGCGATCGGATCGAAGCGGCCCGGGGTCTTCAGTCTTGGGGGCGATCTCGCGGCCTTCGCCGTGGCGGTCAGAAACGGCGAGCACGAGATGCTGCGCGCCCACGCGAATATTTGCGTCGACATCATGCATAGTCTGGACGTGGGATTTGACTTGCCGATCGTGACGCTTTCGGCGGTGAACGGTCAGTGCCTGGGGGGAGGATTCGAAGGCGCCCTCGTGACCGACTTCCTCGTCATCGAGCGCGCCGCCAGACTCGGTCTGCCTGAAATCGGCTTCAACACTTTTCCGGGGATGGGCGCGGTTTCCCTGCTTACGCGTCGAGCGGGGCAAGCCTTGGCGGAGCGGATTATTTCCAGCGGCTCGATCTATTCCGGCCAGGAAATGTTCGATCTTGGCGTTGTCGACGTCCTGGCGCCCGACGGACGGGCGCATGAAACGGCGACAGCCTGGATGCGGGAAGGCGGCGAGGATCGCTGGCGGAAGCGCCGCGCCCT
>JBAWEN010000346.1:0-13390 GCA_049591215.1 Methylocystis sp.
CGGTCGAAGCATGACGAAAAGAGCGCATGGCGACGCGGCGTCCGCCAGGGCGCCGGGTCGATCGCTTAACGAGAGAGCTTAACGAGAGAGCTTAACAGGTAAGGTTGACGGCATTCGTCGTTTGGCGCTGAAAAAGCCGCCGTGTAAATATTTTATTACCGATAAACATCAAATCTAAATCTCCTTGAAAGGAGTATCGCCATGAGCGCGGCGCGAATACAGCTCCAGACGGCCCGCGAGTTCCCCCTTGACCCACAGCCGGAAGCGAGCCGCGAAACAGCGCCCTACGCGCAAGTAATCGACGAAATATGCGACCTGAATTGGAGCGCCCTCTCGCGGGACGAGCTCATCGACGTCGCATGGGCCTATTATTTTTTCTCGGTGCAATTTTGCGAAAACGTCGGAATCGCGCGTCGCCTCCATCCCGATGACAAGCACTTGGAGGAACTCGATCGCGGCGAGCGCGACACCGATAATCTTTCGCCTTGCCCGGGCGTCGTGGGCGCGGGCGAGAGAGTCGATCACGACGAATTCATGAGAAGAGCGCTGAACCTCGAGGCCATCGACGAGCTGCGTCGGCGCCGCCTTCTGACAATCGGCGCCGCCTACCTCGGCAAAGTGCGCGCCACGGATGACGCGACCAGGGCGTTAAGCCTGCCGACCTACGAGGATGGCGGACTCGAAAAGGTATTTCGCTCGATCTTGCGGGCTCGGCGCTGGGATGGCCCGTTGCTTCAGGCGTTCAAGCACTTCCTCGTCGGGCACATCGCGCTGGACAGCAACCCGGCGGAGGGCCATGGCTCACTTTGCCGGCATCTGCCGCCGAACGCGCAGGTGTTCGACTTGTGGCTGGCGTTCAAGGAGAGCCTTGTCGCGGCGGCGCCAGTTTTGGCGCGGTGACGCCTGTTGTTGGCCGTCGCCGGCGGGCGCCCCGAGGTCAAAACCGGGCGCTCGCGCCGCTCAGTCGAAATCCCCGGCAAGTTCCGCCCGCGTCGCCTCCGCCACGACGGCCATATGGCTGTATGCCGGATGCGAGAAGCCCAGGATCACCTGCGCGCCGGGCTCGCGGAAGGCGGCGATCTGGGCTTGCGTGAAGGGGAAGTGCACGAACTGCACGGAACTCGCCTTGCCCTCGGCCGTGGTGCGGTCTTGATCGGCCTCCGGCAACGCCGGGATTTTCGAGGCCCCAAGCTGGAAAAACACGGTCTCCTCAATGCCGCCGAGCCCCGCCAGCACGCGGGCGCGGCGCAGGGCGTCATCTATTTCGATCATGAAAGTGGCGACCAGTTCGCGGCCATGGGGGATCAGTGGATTGTACGCGGCGAGTTCGTCCTTCAACTGTTCCGCGCCGCCCTTCTCGATGTGCAGCATCTCCTGCACTTGCAGCCACATCGTGTCAAAACTCTCGAAATAGAAAGTCACGTAAGGACCAACCTCGATCCGTCGGTTGCGCTTGATCGCGCTGACCCGGCTTCGGTGTTCGGCCCGCGCCTTCGCATATTCCGCCCAAGGGAGAATATCGGCGGCCAGGAGTTCGTGTTTACTGGACATCGTCAGCTCCAAGGGCCTCGCCATAGGCGCGCGCCAACAGTTCGATCGGGTGGGCGATCAGTTCCGGCTTTGGCGCGTCGTCGCCAAGCCGCTCGACGCCCTGCGCGAGGTGCGTGCCAGCGAGCGGGCACTCCGAAACCATATATTTCTTGCCGGCGCCGGCGATCTGGCGCGCGGCCGGCTTTCCGACCTTCAGCGCGATGTCGAAATTAGCGCCCTTGCAGCCCCAGGCCCCTCCGTGGCCCGAACAACGCTCGACGACCGTCAGGTCCATTTCCGGCACGAGGCGCAACAGATCCGCGCCGCGCTGGCCCATGTTCTGCGCCCGCGAATGGCAGGAGACGTGAAAGGCGACGCCGCCATCGATCCGCTTTACGCCCTCGGCCAGCCCTTCGTCGCGCGCGATGCTCACGACATATTCGGAGAGATCGAAGGTCGACGCCGCGAGCCGCTTGACGCTTTCGTCATGCGGCAAGATCAGCGGCCATTCGAATTTCAGCATCAAGGCGCAGGACGGCACGAGCGCGACAATATCGTAACCTTCATCGATATAGGGCGCGAATGCGGCGGCCACGAGTTTCGCGGCGTCGGCCACTTCGCCGATCAGCCCCTGTTCAAGTTTCGGCATGCCGCAGCAATGCGGATGCAAGACCTTGGTCTCGACCCCGTTCTTCGCCAGCACGGCAAGCGCCGCCTTGCCGATCGAGGTGTCGTTATAATCGCCATAGCAAGTTGCGTAGATTACCGCCTTGCGGCCCTGGGCCGGTGCGGTTTCGTCACGTTTCGGCGGATTTCGCGCCGCCGCCGCCTCCAGCGTCTGGTCGGCGAATTTAGGCAGCGCGGCCCGCGGATTGATACCAAAGAACTTCTGCAAAAGTCCGCGTGTGAACTTATTGCGCAGATCCGTCGCCCAATTGGCGAGCGCCGGCAGTTTCGTCGCGAGCGCGCCGGTCACATCGGTTTGCGCGAGTTGACGGTCGGCGAAGCTCACCGCCCCCCGCTTCGCCTCGACGGCGCGATGGCGCAGCATCAGATGCGGGAAATCGATGTTGAATTCATGCGGCGGCACATAGGGGCATTTCGTCATGAAACACATGTCGCAGAGCGTGCAGGCGTCGACGACCGGCTTGAAATCCTTGCTCTCCACCGTGTCGAGTTCGCCGCTTTTGGAGCCGTCGATAAGGTCGAACAGCCGCGGGAAACTATCGCAAAGATTGAAGCAACGGCGGCAGGTGTGACAAATGTCGAACACGCGCCGCATCTCGGCGTCGAGCTTGGCTTCGTCGTAAAAGTCGGCGCTTTGCCAATCGATCGGATGCCGCGTCGGGGCGTCCAGACTGCCTTCCCGCATCTTGAATCCATATTCCCGTATGATGAACGCCGACGAGGCGAGGCTCCCTCCTCCCGCCGCGCGGGAAGAGGGACGACGCGACTTACTTCAGTTCGTCGAGCGAGCGCTGGAAGCGGCCCGCGTGCGAGCGCTCGGCCTTGGCCAGAGTCTCGAACCAATCGGCGATTTCCTCGAAGCCTTCCTCGCGCGCGGAACGCGCCATGCCCGGATACATATCCGTATATTCATGGGTCTCGCCGGCGACGGCGGCCTTGAGATTGTCGGAGGTCTTGCCGATCGGCAGGCCCGTGGCCGGATCGCCGACGGACTCGAGGAACTCGAGATGGCCGTGCGCATGGCCGGTCTCGCCTTCCGCCGTGGAGCGGAACACGCTGGCGACGTCGTTATAGCCTTCGACGTCCGCCTTTTGAGCGAAATAGAGATAACGACGATTCGCCTGCGATTCACCGGCGAAAGCCGCCTTCAGATTTTCCTCGGTCTTGCTGCCCTTGAGCGTAGCCATTGCCTTGTGCTCCTTGATGGAATTTTTGATCCAAAGACGCCCGCTCCCGCCGCGCGGCGCGTCAAAGGCGTCGCTACTTAGAATAATTCAAAATTGGCCGGCGCCCAAGCATTATTACGCCCGGTTCACCGGCGACATTTGGCCGCGTCTAGCGTGGCGCAAAACGATCTCCGCCGCGCGCGCGCTCGGAACGGCGCCGCCGGCCAGTATTTTGGCGCGTAGCGTCGCGAAGGCAATTTGTTGCGCCTCACGAGTCGGCCCGCCAACAAGGAGCGGGCCAATCGCATCGGCCAAAGCCCGCGGCGTCGCCTCTCCCTGGAAAAATTCGGGGACAGCCCGATCCCCCACGATAAGATTGGGCAGGCTGAAGCAATCGACCGTGATCAAGAATTTTAGCAGTCGTTCGACCGGCGAGACCTTATAGGCGACAGCCATGGGCACGCCGGCCAGGGCCAGTTCCAGCGTCGCGGCGCCCGAGGTGACCAGCGCGGCCTTCGCGGCGCGAAAGGCGGGGAATTTCTCCTCCTGCGACAGCAATCGCGGCGCGACGCGCCAGCGCGAGGCCTCTTCTTTTATGGCCGTTTGCATGTTCGAGGCGACGGGAATCGCGATATCGAGGCCCGGATGCGCGCGCGCGAGCAGCGCCGCCGCTGCGCCAAACACCGGCATCATCCGCCGCACTTCGGCATGGCGCGAACCGGGCAAAATCAGTAGCGGCCCATCGACGCGATCGCCGTCAGGGGCGCCCGGCGCAAGGAAGTCGATGTGTTCGATCAACGGATGGCCCACATAATCACAGGGGGGACCGCCAAGCCGCGCGAGAGCGTCGGGCTCGAAGGGCAGAACGGCCAGCACATGATCGATGGAGGTCCGCATCGTCCGCGCCCGCCACGGCCGCCACGCCCAAACGGATGGGCTGACATAGCGAACAATCGGAATTCGCGGCGCCCCCGCCCGCACGCCGCGAGCGACGCGTTGGGTGAAATCCTGCGCGTCGATCAGCACGAGACAATCTGGCGGATCGGCTAGGACCGCCCGCGTGGTCTCGTCCAAGCGCGCCAGCAATCGCGGCAGACGGGCGAGGACCGGGACAAGCCCCATCACCGCGAGGTCGGAGAGCGGAAAGAGACTGGCGACCCCCTCGCGCGTCATTTCCTCGCCGCCAACGCCCGCGACGATAATGTCCGGCTCCGCCGCGCGGAGGGCGCGCATCAGCAACGCGCCCAGATGATCCCCCGAGGCTTCGCCCGCGACGACGAATATCCGCGTCACGGCGCCCTGCCCGCGCGCGGCGAGCAAAGCGGCCTGCTCGACGGCGCGCGCAAAAATTCGACCAGTTGCGCTATGTCGGCGTCGCCCTCGCCCAGCTTGGAGAGCGCCTCGACGCGCATGGCGAGCGGCGACGGCTCGGACAGCTCCTCTCGCGCGAACAGCAGCCGGTAAGCCGCGCGTAGCTTGGCTAACCGCTCGGGCAAAAATCCGCGTCGGCGCAAGCCAACCAGATTGAGGCCGAACAAGTGCGCGCGGTTGCCGCTGGCGATTGTAAAGGGGATCACATCGCCCTCGACGCCGGACAATCCCGCCACGAAGGCATGCGCGCCGATGCGCGCATATTGATGGACGGCGCTGGCGCCGCCGATCATCGCGTGGTCTCCAATTTGAACGTGACCGCCAAGCAGCACATTGTTGGATAGGATCACGCTTTCGCCAAGGCGGCAGTCATGCGCCACATGGCAGTAAGCCAGTAAAACGCAATGACCTCCGACCCGCGTTTCGTCGCCATCGCCGCTGCCGCCGGCGTTAATCGTGACGCCTTCGCGAATGACGCAATCGGAACCGACGACGAGCCGCCCGCCCTCGCCGCCCGCCTTCAAATCCTGCGAAGGCCCGCCGATCGACGCGAAGGGAAAGATCTTGGTTCGCGATCCGACGCGCGTCTCGCCCATGACGACGACGTGAGAAGCAAGCTCCACCCCGTCGCGAAGCTCCACGCCCCGCCCGATATGGCAGAAGGGTCCAACGACGACATTGGAGCCAAGGCGAGCGCCCGCTTCGACGACGGCGGATGGGTGCGCGCGAGCGGTCACGCGGCTAGGCCCTGCTTGAACGGCGGCGACGCCATGGAGTCGTGCAAAGGCCCCGCGCGTCGCGTCACGCCCCGACCATCGCGCTGATCCGCGCCTCGCAAACCAGCGCGCCATCCACCATCGCGCGGCCATCGTACCAATAGATCGCGCGCCTTTGCGCCGTCTTCGTCATATGGAACTCAATACGATCGCCCGGTCCGACCGGCTTGCGGAACTTAGCCTTGTCGATCGTGACGAAATAGACGCTCTTGGGGCGCACGGCGGCGCGTTGCGCATGCATCGCGATGACGCCCGCCGTCTGCGCCATCGCCTCTATCATCAACACCCCCGGCATCACCGGGGCCAGCGGAAAATGCCCCTGAAACTGCGGCTCGTTGATCGTCACATTCTTTATGCCGACGCAAGATTCGTCGCCGCGAATATCGACGATGCGATCGATCAACAGGAATGGATAGCGGTGCGGCAAATAGTCGAGAATGCGGATAATATCCAAGGTTTCGAGCGTCGCGCCCGCGATGGCGTCATTCATTTTTCTCTCCCTTGCGCCGGACGTTCTTTGCGTCCTCGCGCTCAACTCTCGTTGTCGCGCCCTCGCGACGCGCGGCGCCCTAGTCGCGCCAACAGCGCCTCTCCGCGCAAAAACTGGCGAATTGGCCGCGCCGGAGCCCCGCCATAACGCGCGCCCGCCGGCACGTCGCGCATGACCCCGGATTTCGCAGCGACGGCGGCGCCTTCGCCAATCGTCAGATGGCCGCCGATCGCCGCCTGTCCGCCAATCCGCGCGAAATCGCCGATCTCGCTGGAGCCGGCGACGCCAGCCTGCGCGACGATCACGCAGCCGCGTCCGACCGTCACGTTGTGGCCGATTTGCACGAGATTGTCGATCTTCGCGCCCTCGCCGATGATCGTGTCGCGCAGCGCGCCGCGGTCGATCGTCGTATTGGCGCCGATCTCCACATCGTCCTGAACGATCACGCGCCCAATTTGCGGCGTCTTCCTGTTGCCTTTCGCGTCAAGCACGAAACCGAATCCGTCCTGCCCCAGTCGCGCACCCGGATGAATGATGACTCGATCCCCGATCAGGGCGTGCGTAATGCTGACATGCGCGCCGATACGGCAGCCGCGCCCGATCCTGACGCCCGGCCCAATCGCCGCGTGCGGACCAATGATCGCGCCAGCGCCCACTTCGGCGAGCGGCCCGATCGAGGCGCCGGGATCGACGACGACATCGGCTTCCAATCTCGCGCTCGGATGCACGTAGGCGCCGGGCGAAACGCCCGAAGCGCCAAAGAGCGAGCGAGGTGCCAAGGCTTGCGGAAAAAGAAGACTCATCGCGAGCGTCATCGCACGTTGCGGCTCCGCGACGACAAGAGCGACGGTCGCTGGCGGCAAAAGCTTCGCGTCAACCTCCTTGATAAAGCAAGCCGTGGCGCGGCAGAGCCGCAAGCCCTGGGCGTAGCGAGTATTGTCGAAAAAGGTCAGATCGCCAGGCCTCGCCTCTTCCAGCGACGCTCCGCCCGTAATGCGGGGAAGGTCCGCCTCGCCGCCAGACGCGGCGAAACGCAACTCCGCATTCGTCGCCGTCGCGATTTCGCCGAGCGATAGAGAGCGAGAGGACTGAAAAAAGCTTATGGCGGTCAAAGTTCGCGCCTCGTGAAAGATCGTCGGACCCGCCGACCCCGGTCGTGCGAATATTACGGAATCAACGGCAAAAGGACAGCGGAACGGACATTTTTATAGCGAAACGCGGACCAATATCCGCGCGGGGGGGCTCCCCTTCCGCGACCGCGAGGAAAAAACTTGAAAGATCCGAAGGCGGGAAGTTCGCGCTAATCACGGGGATAGACGTGGGAAAACATATAGGCGCCAAAACGCTCACCTCAAATCAAAGCATCGCGGCGAAGCGCGCGTATTAAAGCGCGCCGCGCAAAATCATCAGTCCTTCCCAGCCGCCCACCACGAAACCACGGCGCGCGCGGAGCATTCCGCGGCGGGATTGGTCAATTGTCCCGACGCGTTCGCGCTTAGAAACTCGTGCCACCCGAGAAGCGGAAGCGCTGCGTGACGTCGTATGGGCCCTTCATCGTCGCGACCGCATAATCGAAGCGGATCGGACCAAGCGGAGATTGCCATAGGATCGACGCGCCGATCGTCTGCCGAAGTCTAAAGTCGGTGGTGGAACTGCCCCCTGTCAGAGGCGTCGTGACCAGGCAGGTACCCTGGCCATAGTTGGGAGCCGTATAGGGGAGCACGCAAGGCAAACCCGCAACGCCAAAGAGCGTCTTGCTGAAATTGGTCTGCCCTCTGTAATTCCAAAGCGAGCCAGCATCCGTAAACAGCGCCCCGCGCAGGCCGATATCTTTCGGCACGCCCCAGAGCGGAAACTGAACTTCCAGCGTGCCGCCGACATAATCCGTGCCGCCGATCGAATTGCCCTTCTCGCTGGTCCAGTTGGAGACGTCGCGCGGACCGATGCCGCCGGGCGCGAAACCGCGCACGAGGCTCGGGCCAAGATTGAAGTTGTCGAACACGCGCGGCTGATACCCCGCGATCCCTGTCAGATCGCCGCCTTGCAAACGCGCAATGCCGACGACGTCGCTGAAATACGGAAATTCGTAAAAGTAGCGAACGTCGCCGGAGGTCCGAATGTAGCGCGTATCACCGCCCAGACCCGCCACATCCTGCGTGAACGAGGCGCGAACGCCGTTCTTTGGGTTCTTGAAGTTGTCGAGATCGTTATACGACAACGTGTAGCCAAAAAGGGAAGTCACGGTCGACCCTTCCGCATCCTTGATCGCGAGAGACGCCTCACCGTTGCTCATGCAGTTATAGATGATGTTAAGGCTGCTGGGCGTCGGCGCGAGCCAATAACCGTAACCCGGCGTGTAGAAAGGGATCGGATTTTGACAGTCGTTGTACGGAGTCTGGCTGTTGTTGGGGATTGAAATAATCGTGTTGTAGACCGAATAGTGCGGCTGCAGGCTGAGTTCTTCGGTTATCGGCACGCCGAGACGCAGCGTCGTGCCGTAGGACGTCGTGCTGTAGTATGAATAACTCCAAGCATCGCTCTGTTTCACGAACACGTCGAACCCGCCGGACATGCGCTGGTCGAGGAAATAGGGCTCCGTGAAGCTGAAGTTCACGCCGCGCGAACGCTGCCCTTCGTTGACCGAAAGCCGAACGGCCTCGCCACGGCCCATGAAGTTGCTGTCGGAAACCGAAACCTCGCCGATGAATCCTTCCGTCGTCGAGTAGCCGCCGGAGATGTTGAAGCTGCCGGTGGGCTGCTCCTCGACCTCGACGTTGATCACGACGCGATCCGCGGCGGACCCCGGCTCGTTGGAAATCTTGACCTTCTTGAAGTAGCCGAGACCGTTGAGGTGGCGCTCGGCGCGGTCGATGAGCACGCGATTGTATGCGTCGCCCTCGCCGATCTCGAACTCGCGGCGGATCACATATTCGCGGGTCTTGTTGTTGCCGTGAATATTGATCCTCTCGATATAGACGCGCGGCCCCTCATCGACGACGAAGTTGATCGCGACGGTCCGATTGGCCTGATTGCGCTGACCACGCGGCCGAGCTTGCGTGAAGGCGTATCCTTTGCGCGCGATTTCGCGCGTCAACACGTCCACCGTCTTTTCCACGGCGTCGCCGTTATAGACGTCGCCCGGCGACAACCGCACCAGCGGCCGCAGAGTGGCCGGGTCGATGTCCGGCAAATGCGACTCAACGTCGACCGTGGAGATGGTGTATTGCGGCCCCTCCTCGACTCTTATTTCGAGGATATAGCCAACCTCGGCGGGCTCATATCGCGCTTCGGAGCTAATGACGTGAAAATCCGCGTAGCCGTTCTTCAGATAAAAGCGGCGCACGAGTTCCAGATCCGCCGCGACGCGATCCGGGTCATAGACGTCGCTGGTCTTGAGAAACGACAAATAATTCATCTCGGTCGTCTCCATCAGGCCGACGAGCCGGCTGGTGGAGTAGACATCGTTGCCGATGAATCTAATTTCCTTCACGCCCGTTTTGTCGCCTTCCTCGATCGTGAAGACGACGTCCATCTGGCCGTTCGGAAGTGCGACGGTGCGGTATGTAACCTTGGCCGCGGCGCGCCCCGAGCGCCTGTAAATCTCACCCAGCCGCGCCACGTCTTGCTCGGTCACCTGCTGATTGAACGAACCATGCGCCTTGGTGCGCATTTCGGTCTGCAGCGTATCCGTCTTAACCTTGCTGTTGCCCTCGAAGGCGACGCGATTGATCAGATTGCCCTCGGAAACGTGAACGATGACGTGATCACCGCGACGGGTGACGGAAACGTTCGAGAATCGCCCGCTGGACTTCAAAGCCTCCAGCCCCGCCTGGACCTCGGCCTCGCTGGTGCCGGCGAAATAGGACCGAATCGCGTCGGCGTCGCCGTGCGTGTTTCCCACGACCTCAATGTCCGCGGCCGCCGGCGCGGCGAATCCGACGAGAGCGGCCAGGATCATCATTACGAAAGTGGGACGCTTCAAAATAGCTCTGGTCGACAGCATGTAATCCTGGTCCTCGTCGCAACTACCGCCGCCCCTTGGCGCGGCGCGGGCCTCTCGCACATGGCGCGTCGCACGCGCGCCCTTTGTCTGATCCGTATATACCTTCTACAAGGTTTAACGAATGCTGCAAATGCCGAAGGAGTAATGAAACAGCAATTTGTCGAAGCCGTGACCGGAAAGCCACATATCGTGCCCAACAGAAGGTTAATGTCGGCGACGCCCGCTCGGGCGCCTTTAAAGAATCGCCGCGCTTCTTTCGCATCGCGAAAAAGGGACGAAAGGCGCCCCCTCCAGGGCGTTCGGCCGCTTCGCCCGCTCGGTCGATGGGGCCAAGCGGGCGAAGCGGGATTACAATAGGTTAGCGCACATCGGCAATTGGGCGCGGTCGACGCGGGCCCGGGAAGATCAAAGGTGCAAGTGTCGCGCCAGATCGTTGTAAGTCGCGAAGAGCATGAGCGAACACACCATCGCCAGCCCGATTCGGAAGGCGTATTCCTGCACCCGCTCATTCAGGGCGCGGCCGCGAAACGCCTCGATGGCGAAGAACAAAAGGTGACCACCATCCAGAAGCGGGACGGGCATCAGGTTCAACAGTCCAATCGACACCGAGAGCAGCGCGATCAAGTTGACCAGGGGCCAAATGCCAAGCGTCGGAATCTGCTGGGCCATCTGGCCGGAAGCCTCCGCGATGCCGATGGGGCCCGAAAGTTGGTTGGCGTTTTCGCGACCGCTCAGCAGTCCCCCGACAAAATATCCGGTTTGCTTGACGATGTTCCAGGTCTCGCGGAGCCCGAGGCCGACCGCTTCGACAGGAGTGCACGGCCGCATGAGCATGTCGCGAAAGTCCGCGCTCGAATTCAAGCCCAGCCTGCCAACCTTGACCTTTCCGTTCGCCCCGTCGATTTCGGTGAGCGTGGGCGTCGCGGTAAGGACCGTTTCCTGCTTGTCGCGCAGAACCACGATATGCAACTGCTTATCGGCGGAAGCCGCTGTCACCCGCTGGAACTTCGAGAAACTCTCGATGGGGTCGCCGTCGACCGACTTCACCACGTCGCCCGAGTGGAAACCCGCCGCGGCGCCCGCGCCGCCCGGTTGGACGGCGGAAATTCGAGGTGTCACGACCACCTGTCCGTCAACCAGCACGGGCTGCCCGAAATAAGCGTATATCCCCGCGAAAATACCAATGGCGAGCAGGAAGTTGAACATAGGGCCGGCGAAAACGGTCGCGGCGCGCTTCCAGACCGGTTGCGCGAAGAACGTCACGGAGCGCTCGGCTTCGGTCATCTGTGTCAGCGACGACGAGTCGACGCCGCTGGCGGCGTTGGCGTCTCCGTGGAATTTAACGTAGCCGCCGAGCGGGATCGCGGCGATGCGCCAGCGTGTTCCTTTTCTGTCGTCGAAGGCGCAAAGCTCTGGTCCAAAGCCGAGCGAAAAAGCGTCCACCTTGATCCCGCACCACCGCCCGACAATGAAATGACCGTACTCGTGCACGAACACGACGACGCTCAGAACGACCAGGAAGGGCAAGACATAACTCACGACAGTCATGAGGAAATCCATGTGATTCGGGCTCCTTGCACGCTAACGCCACGCCGCGGGCCGCTCGCGGCCCGCTTGGTTACTGAAACGTTAACATGCCCGAAGCCTATCGCCCCGCCAAGATGGCCCGCGACCTTTCTCTCACAATATGGTCAACGCCGAGCGCTTCCGCCACCGTGGCGGGTTCTTTCGCGGAGCCATCGCCGAGCGCCGCGTCGATAGCCTCCGCCACGTGCCGGGCGATGCCGCCAAATGCGATACGCCCGGCCAGAAACGCCTCGACGGCGATTTCATTGGCGGCGTTCAGCACGGTCGGCAGGCCCGCGCCCGCCGCCAGCGCATCCAGCGCCAGCCTGAGCGAGGGGAAACGGTCGTAATCGGGACGCTCGAAAGTGAGGGAGCCGATCGCCGCCAAATCAAGACGCGGCGTCGGCGCCGCCAAACGGTCGGGAAAGCCGAGACAATGGGAAATCGGCACCCGCATGTCGGGCGCGCCCATCCCCGCCGTCACGGCGCCGTCGGGAAAGGATACGAGGCCATGGACGATCGACTGGGGATGAACGACAACGTCGAGTTTGGAAGCGGGAACGCCAAAAAGGTGATGCGCCTCGATCAACTCGAGCCCCTTGTTCATCATCGTGGCGGAATCAATCGTGATTTTGGGTCCCATCGACCAATTGGGATGGTTGAGCGCTTCGGCGACGGTCGCGTTTTCGATGGCTTCCTTGGTCCAGGTTCGAAACGGCCCGCCGGAGGCGGTGATGATCATGCGCTCGATCGTCGCCGGATCCGCTCCGCCCAACGCCTGAAAAATCGCGTTGTGCTCGCTGTCCATCGGCAGAAGCCTCACCCCGGCCTCGCGCACCGCGCGCATGAAGGGGACGCCGGCGCAGACCAGACATTCCTTATTGGCGAGCGCCACGTCGCGGCCGGCCTCGATCGCCGCGTGGGTCGGCTCGACGCCCGCGGCGCCGACGATGGCGCTAACCAGGAGATCGGACTCGCGCGTCGCCGCTTCGATCACGGCTTCGCGTCCAGCGGCGACCTGAATATTTGTCCCGGCCAAGGCCTCCTTCAGCGGCGCATAGGCGCTCTCGTCCCGAATCGCCACGAATTCGGGCCTGAAGGCCAGCGCGATCCGGGCCAAGGCGGCGTAATCCCGCCCGCCAGCGATCGCCACGACTACGAAGCTTTCCGGATTGCGCTCGATCAGGTCCAGCGTCGAGGCTCCGATGGAGCCGGTCGCGCCAAGTAGAACGATGCGGCGAGGCGATGCGCCGCTCGAAGCCGTCGCCCTGGCCGGTCTAGTGCTCGAACCCATGATATTCCGCCTACCAAGTAAAGACGCCGGCGGCTGTCGACGACAAGCCGCGAAAAGCCCCAAGCAGGGCCGCGAAGAGGCTCGCGAAGATGAAGCCGTCGAGTCGATCCATCACGCCGCCGTGTCCTGGAATCAACCGACTTGAATCCTTGACGCCGAAGCGCCGCTTCACCATGGATTCGCCGAGATCGCCGACTTGCGCCAACGTGGCGGCGACAAGGCTCGCCAGAAAAATGGGCAGGCTCTTGGTCGGGCCGGCGGCGCCGAAATGGACGACGGCAAGACCCAGCAAGGCGCCGCTGAGCACGCCCGTGATTGTTCCAGACCAGGTTTTCCCGGCGGAAACGCGCGGCCAAAGCTTGGGTCCGCCAATCATGCGGCCGCCAAAATAAGCGAAGACGTCGGTGCCCCAAACCAGCGCGAACAGCCAAGCCACCGCCAGCAGGCCGACGCCCGGAGAATCCCGTAGCGCGCAGACCGAAACCACGAGCGCTCCCGCGTATATCA
>JBAWEN010000347.1:0-7066 GCA_049591215.1 Methylocystis sp.
GCGTGCTGCTCGCCGACAGCATCCGCGGCCTATTTCATGGCGGCGGCGGCATCGGCAGCGGGCTTGGCATCGATTCGGGATTCCAGCACACGGGGCTAGGCCAGGGCGGTGAAACCAACATCGTCAATAATTATTATGGCGATCCTTCCGACGCCGGCAAGCAAGACGCCGGCTACGACGCGGCGGATGAAGACGATTCCGCTGGCGCGCAGGACGCCGACTACGAACCCGACGACGGCTACGATGGCGGCGGCGACGGCGGATTCGACGCCTGACGTTAATTTGTCGACAGAGCGGGACGCGTCGGCGCGTCCCGCTTATTCGATCGCGGCGAGAATGGCCTGCGTCAACGCCCCCAGGCGTTGTTCTATCAGCGCCGGAGTCTCGCAAACGAAGGCGACCGCCTTGCGCCGCTCGTCGAATAGGCGCATGTCCCATTGCAGCGCGTCGCTGAGTTCCTTGAGCTTTTCCACCTCGACGTGGGCGTCCTGGGCGTCCCGCAGCTTCTGCGTCTCCTCGCGCAGCCGCTCGGCGATGTCCTTTTGCGCGCGTCCGTAACGATCGAGGCCCGCGACGACCTCTCGCCGCTCGCCATCGAGTTTGTCGTAAACCCCAGCGAAAAGCAGCGTCAGCCGCTCCTTGCGTTGCGCTCCGGCGTCCCGCGCGAATTGCTCGACAAGCTTCGTCGCCGACTCGATTGGAGTGCGGCGCGCCGAAATCCTAGTCACGAGATCGCCCAGAACGCTGTCCTCGCGCCAGACTTTCAAGGCGTCGTCGATCGGCGGGCCGCTCCAGATCGCGGCCAGCGACAGATCGACCACTTTGATCTGGCGGCAGGGCCAATCGCCCTGTTCGCGCGCGCCCTGCTGCGCGGCGGCGGCCCCAAAGCCGAAGAGGAAGAGGAAGATGGTTAAAGCCGCGAGGGATGTTGCGCGCGTCATCGTGATCCGTATTTTCGAGCCATCTCGCGCGGCGGATTAGGCCCCAAAATACGGGCTGCTTCAACCGCTCTTTTGTAGCGTATAACATCGCGCGATGTTAATTATTCCGGTCGTCGATCTCATGGACGGCGTCGTGGTCCGCGCGACGGCCGGGCGGCGGGACGCCTATCGCCCGCTCATCTCGCCGCTAGCGGCGTCGAGCGCTCCTTGCGATATTGTCGCGGGATTTTTGCGATTGCATCGCTTCACGGTCGTTTACGTCGCCGATCTCGACGCGATCCTTGGGCGCGGAGACAATATGAGCGCCGCGAGAAGCCTCGCCGATAAATTCCCGGAAATCGCCTTCTGGCTCGACTCCGGCGCGCGGAGCGCCGCGCCCGAATCTCCGTTCGAAACCATCATTGGCAGCGAAACGATGAGCCGCGAGGCGTCGCCGCCCGATCTTTCCGCCCAGACCCGCGTCATTCTTTCGCTGGATTTTCAGAACGGGAACTTATTGGGGCCTCAGCGCCTAGCCGCCTCGCCGCATCTGTGGCCTGCCCGAGTCATCGTCATGACGCTGGAGCGCATCGGATTGGGCGATGGGCCGGACTTCGCGACATTGGCCGCGATCAAGGCGCGGGCCGGCGGGCGCGAACTTTTCGCGGCGGGCGGCGTGCGCGGGGCGGAGGATCTCGCGGCGCTGGCGCGAAGGGGCGTCGCCGGCGCGCTCATAGCCTCGGCGCTGCACGACGGACGGCTTGGCCCACGGGATTTCGCGCGGTTCGCGGGCTCAACTCCAGGCGGCTAAGGGCGTAAACCGCGAAAATTTCTTGAGGTGGTGCCGATCCATCCGCGCGAGAATATCCCGCAGATAGACGATGCCTTCGACGATGTAGGGCCCCTTGTTGAGCATAACGCAATCCGCCCGCTGCGCCATGGCCGCGTCGGTCGTTTCGGAGCGGCTAAACACCCCATCCTTGACGAACTGGTCGAGCACCTGCGTCGCCCAAACGACCGGAACATGCGCGGCTTCGCAAAGCCAGAGCATTTCCTCCTGCATCTCGGAAAGACGCGCGAAGCCGAGTTCCACCGCGAGATCGCCGCGCGCGATCATCACTACGGTCGGGTTGTGCTTCATCGATTGCAGGATGAGACGCGGCAGATTGCGCACCGCGAGCGGCGTCTCGATCTTCAACACGAGCGGCGGCGGCGGCTTTTCGCCTCGCCTGGCCGCGAGATGGTCCTGCAAGAGTTCGATGTCCGCTGGGTTTTGCACAAAGGAAAAGCCAATGAGATCGGCGTGCTCCGCGACGAAATCGAGATCGGCGAAATCCTTCGCCGTCAAAGGCGGGAGCTTCAGCTCGGTGGTTGGGAAGTTCAGCCCCTTTTCCACCTTCAGCCGCTCGCCCTTGGCGCGCGCGGCGAAAACCTCGATCTCCGCCTCGCCTTTCGCTTTCGCGACGACGCGCGCGCCGATCTTGCCGTCGTTGATCCAAAGTTGCGCGCCGATTTCGAGTTGATCGATAATTTGCGGAAAGCTGGGCTCGATCGCGACGCGGCCCCTCGGTTGAGTGTCGAGATCGGCCAGCAGCAGGAGATGATCGCCCTTTTGGGCGCGATATTTTTCCGGAGCGCGAAGTTTTTCGACGCGGCATTTGGGGCCGGCGATATCCATCAAAACGCGGCAGGGCCGCCCAAGCCGCTCCCGCGCCGCGGCGATGTTGGCGATCATCCGCGCCCAGGCCTCGGCGTCGTCATGCGCGCAGTTGATGCGCGCGCAATCCATCCCGGCTTCGAGCAGGCGCTGAACCAAGGCGGTGTCCGTGGCCGCCTCGGACGGCAGGGTCGCCATGACTCGCGTATGCGGACCCCGCCGCGTCGCGCCGAAAATCCGTTCGCACTCATCGCGCAGGGCGTCCTCGCCCGCGCGTCTCTCCGCCGCCGGAGGATAGGGCGCGTCGGACTCGCCGCACAAGCGCCGCAGGCTGGCGATCAGCGAGTCGAGCGCGGTTCTCACCTTTGCCTCGCTGCGACCGAGCGAGGAGAGACCGTAACTCGCGAGGCGCAGTTGCAACTCGCTCACATCATGGCGGCGCAAGGCCAAATAATCCGCGAGATTGAGCGCGCGGTTTTCGAATCGGATCGCGTCGGATTCGTCCAGGGAATTCCTCGCGCCCCAATCCGACAGCAGCAAAGGCGCTTTCCTCGCGACGTCGTCGCGCAGCGCCGTCACCCGATCGAGTAGATCGCGCAAATCGCGCTGGGTGTCGTCGGTCCCCGCCCCGCCTGGCGTCAAGCCGCCGCGCATACCGATTAGCCGCTCTTCGATTTCCGCCACGTTTCCCGCTCTTTCCATGTGTTATGTCGCGGAGAATTATGACAAGGATGCAACAAGCGGAGCCCCGCGACGAATTGGCGCTCCCCGCGAATCGGAGACCGCCGCGGCCTTCGCGCGGGAAATCGTGGAAATCGCCGACCATGCGTCACAAATGCGTCATCAAGATATTATGACAACATAGCCAGTAGTCCGCGTCGTTTCCCTACCCCATTAAGGATTCGTCCGCCCCGCCCCTCGATCGGCGAAACCAATCGCCTAAATCCCGAAGGATCAGCCCGACCAATGAACTTTTTCCAGCGATTCACCTTCCTGTTCTCGGCTCCGGTGTTCGATTCGGACGACCTGGAGGGCATGCGCGTCGCCCAGATCATCGCTTCGATCGAGCGCATGGGTTTCCAGGTGGTGAAGGCGCGCCGCCTGGAGGACGCCGAGCTCGCCGTGCAAACCGACGCGGCGATTGGCTGCATGGTGGTCGACTGGGGCAAGAAGGGGCTCGAGGGCAAGGCGGCTTCGCTCGTCAATCTGATGCGTTCGCGCGGCCTCGAAATGCCGATCGTCATTCTCGTGCGCCGCAAGCGTTTCGAGGATATTCCGGTGGAGGTTCTCGACTTCATCGACGGCTATGTGTTCCTCGCGGAGGAGACGCCGGAGTTCATCGCCAAGAATCTGGTCAGTCGCCTCAAGCAATATGCCGAGACCCTCAAGACTCCGTTTTTCGGCGCGCTCGTCGATTACGCCGAGGAGGGCAATCAGCTCTGGACGTGTCCCGGCCATAATGGCGGCATTTTCTACAGCCGCAGTCCGATCGGCCGCATTTTCGTGGAGCATCTGGGCGAAGCGATCTTTCGCGACGACCTCGATAATTCGATTCTGGAGCTGGGCGACCTTTTGACGCATGAGGGCCCAGCGCTGGCCGCGCAGAAGGAAGCGGCGGCGATCTTCGGCGCCGAGAAAACCTACTTTGTGCTCAACGGCACCTCTTCCTCGAACAAGATCGTGCTATCCAATCTCGTCACCGAGGACGATCTCGTTCTGTTCGATCGCAACAACCATAAGGCGGCGCATCACGGCGCCTTGCTGCTCGGCGGCGGCGTGCCGATCTTCTTGCCCACCGACCGCAACGCCTTTGGGCTGATCGGGCCGATCCGTTTCGACGCCTTCGACGAAGCGGCGATCAGGGCCCGCATCCGCGACAATCCGCTGGTGGCGGACAAGGACGCCTGGCGCAAGGAGCGGCCGTTCCGCGCCGCCGTCATCGAACAATGCACCTATGACGGCACCATCTATGACGCGCAGACCATCGTCGAGCGGATCGCACATCTGTGCGATTATATTCTGTTCGACGAAGCCTGGGCGGGCTTTATGAAGTTCCATCCGCTTTATGAGCGCCGCTTCGCGATGGGGCTCAAAAATCTGGGGCCCGGGTCTCCCGGCGTCGTCGCGACGCAATCCGCGCATAAGCAGCTCGCGAGTTTCTCCCAGGCGTCGCAGATTCATATTCGCGACCGCCACATCATCGGCCAGAGGCGCCGCGTCGAACATAAGCGTTTCAACGAAGGCTTCATGCTGCACGCCTCCACCTCGCCCTTTTATCCCTTGTTCGCCTCGCTTGATGTCGGCGCCCAGATGATGAAAGGGAGATCCGGCGAAGTTCTTTGGGACGATACGGTGCGGCTCGGCATCGAATTGCGCAAAAAACTGCGCGCGGTGCGCCGCGAATTCGACGAAAAGGAGAAAGACCCGGCGCGCCGCTGGTTTTTCGATCCCTTCGTGCCGGATCGCGTCACCATCCCCGACGTCGCCCGCCCCGGCGCTTTTCACGAAGTCGCCTGGGAGAGCGTGGCGACCGATCAGTTGGCGCGCCATTCGAAATACTGGGAACTCGCGCCTGGAGCCGCCTGGCATGGCTTCACCCAGGTCGAAGAGGGCTTCGCCATCACCGACCCGTGCAAGCTCACCTTGCTCACGCCCGGGTTCGATCGCAGGACTGGCGCCTATGAAGCGCATGGGATTCCGGCGCCCATCGTCGCGCAATATTTGCGCGAGAACCGCGTGGTGCCCGAAAAGAACGATTTGAATTCGCTGCTTTTCTTGCTCACGCCGGGCGTCGAGTCGAGCAAGGCGGGGACGCTTGTCAGCGCGCTCGTCGCGTTCAAGCGACTCCACGACGACAACGCGCTGCTCGACGAGGTCATGCCGGAATTCGTGGCCAAGCGGCCAAAACGCTATAAGGGCGCGCGCCTGCGCGACCTTTGCGCCGACATGCACGCTTTTTTCCGCGACGCCAATGTCAGCGCCTTGCAAAAGGCGCAGTTTCGCGCCGAACATCTGCCCGAAATGGTGATGACGCCGCGCGCGGCGTCGCGTCAACTCGTGCGCAACAACGTCGATTATCTGCCGATCGACGAAATCGAGGGACGCGTCGCGACCACGTTGTTCGTAATTTATCCGCCGGGCATAGCGACGATTGTTCCAGGCGAAAGGCTTTGCCAAAGAGCGCGCCCGATGATCGAATATCTCAAGACTTTCGAGCGCGGCGCCAATACTTTCCCCGGATTCGAAGCCGAGATTCAGGGACTTTATCGCGAGGTGGATGCGACGGGCGTCATTCGCTTCTATACCTATGTCGCAAGGGAATAGGACAAGCGACGCCATGACCCTGCAAGATTTGAAAATCAACGGAGGCTCGGAAAGCGACGGCGCCGCGGGGCGTGGCGTTGTCGTGCGGCCCTCCCGCGACTCCGATGTCGGCGCCATGCTCGCGATCTATCTTCACCACATCCGCCATGGCGTCGACCCTTCGCAACATCACGACATCGAGCCGCCCGACGTCGACGACATCAAGCGTCGGCGCAAGAACATGCAGAAGAACAAATTGCCGCATATCGTCGCCGATCTCGCCGGCCTCGTCGTCGGCTATGCTTATGCGGTGCCGTTCCGCAAGCGGCCGGCCTATCGCCATGTGGTGAAACATTCGATCTATGTGCATCACGAGCACCTGCATTCCGGCATGGGACGGCTGCTGCTGCCAGCGCTGATCGACGCCTGCGCCGCGTCAGGCTATCGACAGATGATCGGCTACATAGACGCGGGCAACAGGGCGTCGATCCAGCTGCACGAAAGCTTCGGTTTCCGACAGGTGGGCTATTTGCCGTCGATTGGCTTCAGATTCGGCCAATGGACGGATTCGCTGATGATGCAGCGCTCGCTCGGGCTGGGCGACACGGCGCCGCCGGACGCGCTTTAAATCTAGGCATCTACGACAGCAAATCCGCCGCTCCATAGCCGGAGCGAATCGATCCCTCGATCGTCGCGGGAAGGCCCGTCGCCGTCCAGTCGCCGGCGAGCAGAACATTGCGCCATTGCGTCTTCGCGCCCGGACGGCGCGCCTGTTGGCTGGGCGTCGCGGCGAAGGTCGCGCGTTTCTCCTTGACGATCCGCCAGCGCGGCAATTCCGGCCCGAGGCCCGTGACGGCGGCGACCTCGGCCCAGATGCGCCGCGCGAGATCTTCCGCCGGCTCCTCCATCAGCCTGTCCGCGCCGCTGATCGTCACCGAAAGGCGATCGTGGAACGCGAACAGCCATTCGCTGAGCGACCCCACCATGCCGAGCAGAGGCGGCGTCCCCTCCGGCGGCGGGATTTTGAAATGCGCGTTGAGAATGGCGCGAAATTCGTCCGGCGCCACGAGGCCGGGGACAAGCTCCGCCGCCGACCAGGACGGGACCGCCAAAACAAGGCTCTCGGCCTCGCCAAGCAGGACGGATTCCTCGCCGAAGTCGAGACGAACCGCGCGCCCCCCGGCAA
>JBAWEN010000348.1:0-2078 GCA_049591215.1 Methylocystis sp.
GCGGAGTTCCCCTACACGCTGCGCGTCGTCTCCGAGATCACCGAGTCCAATGGCTCGTCCTCCATGGCGACGGTTTGCGGCTCCTCGCTCGCCTTGATGGACGCCGGCGTGCCGCTCAAGCGCCCGACGGCGGGCATCGCCATGGGGCTCATCCTCGAAGGCGAGCGCTTCGCCGTGCTGTCGGATATTCTTGGCGACGAGGATCATCTCGGCGACATGGACTTCAAGGTGGCCGGCACGGAGGAGGGCGTGACCTCGCTGCAAATGGACATCAAGATCGCCGGCATCACCGAGCAGATCATGAAGGTCGCGCTGGCGCAGGCGCGCGACGGCCGTCTGCATATCCTCGGCGAGATGGCCAAGGCCATCGCGACGTCGCGCGCGGAACTCGGCGAGTTCGCTCCGCGCATCGAAACGCTGAAAATCCCCACCGACAAGATTCGCGAAGTGATTGGCACGGGCGGCAAGGTGATCCGCGAGATCGTGGAAAAGACCGGCGCCAAGGTGAATATCGAGGACGACGGCACGGTGAAGGTGGCTTCCTCCGACGCCAATTCGATCAAGGCCGCGATCGCCTGGATTAAGTCGATCGCCTCCGATCCGGAAGTCGGCCAGATTTACGAGGGCACGGTGGTGAAAACCGCCGATTTCGGCGCCTTCGTGAACTTCTTCGGCGCGAAGGACGGTCTCGTTCACATCTCGCAACTCTCCAGCGCGCGCGTGAACAAGACCACCGATGTCGTGAAGGAAGGCGACAAGGTGAAAGTGAAGCTGCTCGGCTTCGACGATCGCGGCAAGGTGCGCCTCTCCATGCGCGTGGTCGATCAGGCCACCGGCGAGGATCTCGAAGCCAAGGCGAAAGCCGCGGGCGTTCCCGCGAGCGAGTGACGCAAAGTCTCTCCTCCTTTCCCGCGAGGGAGAGGAGGAGATTTAACTTGAAGTATTTTCGTATATTTTATGGGGATTCCGACCGACGGAGCCCTTGCCGATGATTTTTCGTTCGACGACACTCGCCGCTCTCACGCTCTGCGCCGTCAGCGCGCTTCCCGCGCGGGCCGAACCTTCTGGATATGAGCGTGTTATCTCCACGGTCACATTGAGCTTCGGGGATGACGGCTCCACGGATCGCGCCGTGCTGGTCGATAATTTCGACGCAGGCGCCGATCTCTATATTTTTCGCTCGATCGAGGACGCCAAGCCCGACTCGCCGATGAATCCGACGCTGCTGAAAAAGGCGGCCGCCTGGAACGGCGCAATGTGGGGCTCGCGGCCCTCGCTCGACACCAACGCCAAAAACTCCTTGATCGTAAAGTCGCAAAACGACGCGATAGGCCGCTATCGCTGGAGCGAGACGCTCACGATCGTTTATCGCGGGCACGAATATCTCGTCGCGGGCCTCACTTATGAATCCCACGATAATCTTGACCCCAGGGCCGGCGGCTCTTGCGATCTCAACTTCCTCAGCGGCAAGGGCGTGCGCAACGGCAAGCCGGTCGAAATCAAATCCGGCGCCGTCAGACTGATCGATTGGTCGGATGAAAAACTGCCGAAGGAATGTAAGTTTTAGAGGGCGTCGATCGCCTCGAACGCCTGTTCGAGCGCCGCTTCACTGGGCTCCACGAGGCTCGCGTCTTGTGTGAAAATCAGCACGCAGCGCACCTTCTTGCCGGGATAGAGCGCCAAAGCGGCGGCGCGATAAAGCGCGAGCTGGCGCAGTTGCGCGACGCCCGGCGAAAAACGAGGCGCGCCGGTCTTGAAATCGGCGATGAAAACCTCGCTTTCGGTTTCGGCAATGCGATCGATTCGGCCCACGATGTCGCGCTGTCCGCGCGGCGTGTCGATGCGCGCGACGATATCCACCTCCGCCGCCGAATTCGCGCCAAACAATGGCGCTAACGATGAATGTTCGATGACGTCCAGCACGGCGCGGACCAGCGCTTCGCTCCTCGCCGGCTCCGATCGAGGCGCGTGAAGCTGTAAAAAGCGCAGCGCGACTGTCGGTCTGCGTTCCGCCGCGCATCGCGGCAGATGTTGCAGCAGCGCATGGGTGAGCCGTCCGATCAGAAGCCGGTCGCCGT
>JBAWEN010000349.1:0-2311 GCA_049591215.1 Methylocystis sp.
GAATCGCGCACCGCGGTCATGTGCCAGACCGCCGTCTGTTCCGTGAAGAAGCTCAGGCCGACAGCGAGCGCGAGCGCGAACACGACGAGCCACTGCACGAGCACGAAGTATCGACGCATCTCTTCAATCGGCGTGATGTCGTCAAGGTGACGATCGCGCGTGCGCCACAAATAGCCGGCGACGCCAACAGCTCCCAAAATCGAGCACGGTATCGCGACCAACAAAAGATTTCGCCAGTACAGCTGAAACTCCGGCGAGAACGAATCCAGCCCGTCGCTGAACCCGAAAAGCTGTTCGTAAAGCCTCACCAGAAGGGTGAACGCGAGCACGATGCCCGCCCCGATCCACAGTGTCTTCAGACTGAACGGCGCTTGCGTGGCCGTCGTCGCGCCAGCGCCGCTGGCGAGTTCGTTGATGCTCATGTGATCTCTCCGATTCTAAAAATTTAGGACCCGACGCGGCGACGCCATGCGCCGCCCAAAGCGTCACGAAGGAATGCGTCCATCACGGCGCGCGAACGCGATCACGTGAGAACAACCTGTGATTTTCGGTTGTCGCGGAACTCTCCGGGACGCGTAACGCGTCAGCTCGAGTTCCGTTTCGTTTGTCCTTGTGGAACGGGCGACCGCCCCTTCGAAAGGACAGGAAATCAGATGTTTGAAAATGGTGGAGCGCGTGGCGACAATGGCCCGAGTTCGGAGGCGTCGCGCAACGCCGCTAGACGATATCGCGGCGACGGAACGCTCGTCTCGTCGGATGGCCGCTCGACGCGGCTCGCGACATCGCGAGCCGACGGCGCGAACAACACGCTGGAGTGCAGAATGCAGCATGCGCCGTGTTGATGAGATTTCGGCCTGATCGGCGATCCCAAGGGCGACGCATCACCCTGCCGCGCGCAGGTCAGATCGAAGCCTGACGCGGAACCGGATCCCGGCCCGCCGGCCAGCGCGACGCCGGCGAAAAGCATTTGCATCACAAGGACGCAAACAGAAGCCAGCCCCACAAAGGCGCTGACCTTTTTCACATGCGTGCCGCGTCGCAGGATCAAAATAAAAACCCTCTTGGCAAAAGTGAAACTATGCCTCCTCGCCGGGTGTCGTCAAGACGGCTTTCGGGGAAACAATTGGCCCCCGACGGCCGTGGCCAACCGCCGGGGGAGGTCGGATATCGCGCGACGCTCAAGCGGGGAGGCTTTCCAAAGCGCCGCGCACCTCGACGACCTGTTCGAATAAGACGCCAGTGCTGGGGCGAAAGCTCAAACGAGTTCAACTTCTCCCTGTTGTGTTCGCTCCCTAGGCGCGAGTCCCAACCAGTGGCTGGCGCCCGGCGCGAAGCGACGAATAAGGCGTTCCGCGAGGAGCACGACGATCAGGGAGACGCCGAGGGTCGGCAAAAAGACGCCGAGCGCGACAACCAGCGCCACCACGAATGTCGCGAGGCGGGGCGGCTGGGCCAACGCCGGCGGCGCTCCGAGCGCGCCTCGCGGACGGCGGCGCCACCACATCAGTGTCGCCGAGACGACGAGAACGAGGTAGCCGATAGCGGTCAACAGACCGAGCAATTGGTTGAACCAGCCGAAGAGTTGCCCTTCGTGCGCGGCGACTCCGATGCTCACGACTCGGTCGATCAGGGCATGATCGGCGAATGTTTCGCGCTTGACCTCCTCGAAGCTTTTCGGATCAAACTCATATGTCGCGCGTAGCGTGCGATTTTGAGCGTCCGAGCGCGCGATCCAATTGAGCTTCCGTGTCGAAGGCGGCGAAATCAGCACCGGATCGGCGAGGCCAAGCGGCGCGACCAGAGCCGCGATTTCGTCGAAACCCACGATCGGCGCGCGCTTGCCGCCATGCCCCATATGTCCGGCATGCTCGCCCGCCTCCATCCGGTGTTCGGCGTGTTCGTCGGAGGCGTCGACTTCGCCACGAGCCGGCGGCGCATCGCGGAAGTTTTGCATCCGAACCGCTTTCTCGCTCGCCGGCCCTGTCGTCCAGTCCTGTCGGACCTCCCGCGTCTGCCCGAGACCGCGCGCATATTTGAAGCCCTCGCCCCAAACCTTGGTCCAAGGAAGCGCGGAAATCAGGAAAAACAGGGCGAACATCGATAAATAGAAACCCGTGACTCCGTGCAGGTCGCGCAGGAAAATGCGTCCCCCGGCGGATAGCCTGGGATAGAACACGCCGGCAAACCCGATCGTTGAGCGCGGCCACCACAGATACAGGCCCGTGATCACCATGACGATGGCCCAAGCGCCGGCAAGCTCGACGGCTATCGCTCCAGGCTCGCCGATCAGCAATTCGCCGTGCAAATCGTG
>JBAWEN010000350.1:0-6444 GCA_049591215.1 Methylocystis sp.
TTTAACCGGCCATTGGCGCGATAAAATTTGCAAGGCCGGCCTTCAACTGACATTCGGCGAGATAGGCGCTTTCACCCTAACCTTCGCGAGCGGCCTTTCGCGCGATAAATACGCTCGCGCCGGCGCGTTCGGCATGATCGAATCGTCGCTGCGATTCTAACGGCGCCCGAGTCCAACGACACCCGAGCCGCCGGCCCGACCGGCTTCCCCGGCGGCCGGCCTTGCCCTCGGCGTGAAGTCGACGATTACGCGCTGGCCTTCGCCGGTCTTCCGCGTTTGCGCGGCGCTGCGACGGCCGCCTTCTTGGCCGGCGCGGCGGCGCTCTTGCGCAGTTGCCCCAGTCCCGAGCGCTTCGCCAATTCCGATCGCTGAGCCGCGTAATTGGGCGCGACCATCGGATAATCGGCCGCCAAGCCCCATTTCGCGCGATATTCGTCCGGCGTCAGTCCAAGCGTCGCCAAATGTCGGCGCAGCGACTTGAATTTCTTGCCGTCGTCAAGGCACACAAGATAATCGGGCGTGATCGACTTACGGATGGACACCGCCGGCTCTTTCTTCTCAACTGGCGGCGCCGCGCTCGCCGAACCGCCAACTACTCCCGTCAAGGCGGCGTGCACGGAGTGGATCAGCGCCGGCAGTTCGCTGATGGGAAGGGAGTTGTTGGCGACGAAAGCGGCCACGATCTCGGCGGCCAGTTCGATCGATTTGGAAGGTTCAGAGTCGGATGTCGTCATGGGCCAATTCCTCGAGTGACTGGGAGGATACGAATACGCCTTCGTCAGCCATTCGTCGATACCTAAAATAAACTTTACGTCATGAGCCCGATAAGTCTCCGCGGCGACATATCGAGTAGCGCGAGCACTTTTGGGGGAATTCAGCGGCAGCATGACTTTCCCGGCGCCCGTATAAGTTGACGGCGACAATGTGGTCGCCGCGATTTCGCGAGCGTCGGCGTCCGGAGGCGGCGCCGAATCAGTAAAATGGAGCGGCTGACGAGATGTTCGTCCGAATTCGCCGCCGCCCGGCCCGATGCGGCGCTTAGCCGCTCTTGTTCGGAAGTGGATCGACGCGAGCTTCCCGTCGCCGGACAATATTTAAAGCTCCCGCGTCGGAGGCGGCGCACTAGAGCGCTATCCGTTCGAACGGTATCGTTCGAACGATAAGAAATCGCTCAAGATCAATATGTTATAGCGAGCTCTTATCGAAAAAGTCTATCAACTCTTTCGGAGCTTGCACTAGACGAAGGCGCGGCAGTCGCCTCAAATGACGTGTCCGAGGCGTCGCTGCGAAAGTTTTCGAGCACGCCGCGCGGCAATCTCGGCGGGAGCGCCAAAATGCCCAATCCACAGCTGGCCGGTTTTCAAATAGACAAAGTCGTCGCTCATGTTCCCAGCTTGAAGAGCGGCAAGGGCCGCGGCAAATAGCGCGGCGAAACAGGAGATGCGCCTTGGACGATAGATCGCTCGATCAAACAGCGGAAGCCAAGACCCAGGCCGGGGCGCGCTACCTCCGCTTCTTCAGCGAGATCGGCATCGAGGACGTTCCGCTGGTCGGCGGCAAGAACGCCTCGCTTGGCGAGATGTTCCGGGAGCTTACGCCCAAGGGCATCGCCGTTCCCAATGGCTTCGCGATCACCGCCGAGGCCTATCGCCATGCGCTCGACACCGCCGGAGCCTGGCCGGCGTTGAAAGAGACGCTCGCCGGGCTCGATGTTTCCGATGTCGACGATCTGGCGCGCCGCGCCGCGCGGGCGCGCGAGATTGTCTACGCCGCCGCCTTGCCGGCCGATCTCGACGCGCAAATCCGCGAGGCGCTGGCGCGATTGACCGCGGAATATGGCTCCAAGCTTAGCGTCGCGATCCGCTCGTCGGCGACGGCGGAGGATTTGCCGAGCGCCAGCTTCGCCGGGCAACACGACAGCTATCTCAATGTGCGCGGCGAAGCCAACGTGCTCGACGCGGTGCGCCACTGCTTCGCGAGCCTGTTCACCGATCGGGCGATCCGTTATCGCGTCGACAATGGCTTCGACCATTTCAAGGTCTTCAATTCCGTAGGCGTCATGAAGATGGTTCGCTCGGACCTCGCCTCTTCCGGCGTCATATTCACGATCGACACCGAGACCGGCTTCGAGGATGTCGTGTTCATCACCGGCGCGCTCGGCCTTGGCGAAAACGTGGTGCAAGGCGCCGTCGACCCGGACGAGTTCTATGTGTTCAAGCCGACCTACCGCGCGGGAAAAAAGGCGGTGTTGAAGCGAACGCTTGGCGGCAAGAAGATCAAGATGATCTTCTCGGAAGGCGGGCGCGTCACGACCCGCAATGTCCCGACCGACCGCAAGGAGCAGCAGAAATTCTGCCTCACGGACGCTGAAGTGCTGGAGCTCTCCGGCCAGGCCATCGCGATCGAGGAACATTACAGCGCGAAGGCGGGCGTCCACCGTCCGATGGACGTGGAATGGGCCAAGGACGGCGTGGACGGGCGGCTCTATATCGTGCAGGCGCGTCCGGAAACCGTGGCGTCGCGCCGCGACCGTAATTTCATCGAGGAATATCGGATCAAGAAGCACGGTTCGGTCAGGATCGAAGGCCGCGCGGTCGGCGCCAAGATCGCCTTCGGCAAGGCGCGGGTCATCGAACATTTGAGCGAATTATCGCAATTCCTTCCCGGCGAGATTCTCGTCGCCGACACTACCTCGCCGGACTGGGGCACGGTGATGAAAATCGCGGCCGGCATCGTCACCAATCGCGGCGGACGCACCTGCCACGCGGCGATCGTCGCGCGCGAAATCGGCATTCCCGCGATCGTCGGAACCGACGCCGCGACGCGCGCGATCCGCACGGGCGAGATGATCTCCGTTTGCTGTGCCGAGGGCGACGTCGGCAAGGTCTATGAGGGCGAGATCGAGTTCTCGATCGAGAAGACCGATCTGTCGAATCTGCCGCGGCCCGCGACGCATGTGATGATGAATGTCGGCAATCCCGAAAGCGCCTTCGGGCTTTCCGCCTTGCCCAATGACGGCGTGGGCCTCGCGCGCATGGAGTTCATCATCACCGACTCCATCAAGGCGCATCCAATGGCGCTCATTCATCCCGAGCGGATCGTGGACGCGCGCGAGCGCGCCGAGATCGAGCGGCTGACGGAATATTATGCGAGCCCCAGCGAATTCTTCGTGCAGCGCCTATCCGAAGGCGTCGCGACCATCGCCGCCGCCTTCTATCCAAAGCCGGTCGTCGTTCGCATGTCGGACTTCAAGACCAATGAATACGCCTCGCTGCTCGGCGGTCGCGCGTTCGAGCCGATCGAGTCCAATCCGATGATCGGTTTTCGCGGCGCGTCGCGCTACGCCCACCCGGCCTATGCGGAGGGCTTCGCGCTCGAATGCGCGGCGATGAAGCGCGTGCGCGACGAGATGGGCTTCGTCAATGTCAAACTGATGATCCCGTTCTGCCGGCGCGTCGAGGAAGCGGAGCGCGTCGTCGCGTTGATGCGCGACCTGGGCCTGGAGCGCGGCAAGGACGGGCTCGAAATTTACGTGATGTGCGAAATTCCCAACAATGTGATGCTGATCGACGAATTCGCCAAGCATTTCGACGGATTCTCGATCGGCTCCAACGATCTCACGCAGCTCACGCTCGGCGTCGACCGCGATTCGGAAATCGTCGCCTTCGATTTCGACGAGCGCGACGAGGGCGTGAAGGCGATGATTCGTCTCGCCGTCGAAGGCGCGCGGCGCAACGGGCGCCACTGCGGCATCTGCGGCCAGGCGCCCTCGGACTATCCTGAAATCGCCGAGTTTCTGGTGCGGCTCGGCATAGATTCGATCAGCCTCAATCCCGACACGGTGCTGCGCGCGACGACGCGCATTCTCGAACTGGAGCGTTCGCTCGGCCGGGACCGGCGATGAGCGACGCGCCGACCCTGACGAAGACGCTGCTCAACGGCGTGAAGCTCAACTGCCCCAACTGCGGCGCCGGCGAGATTTTCGCGAGCTACCTCAAGCGGCGCGACGCCTGCCCGCATTGCGGCGAGAGTTTCGTCGGCCTCGACGCCGACGACGGCCCAGCCTGGCTGACGATCGGCATCGCCGCGCATATCGTGGTGCCGTTGCTGATCTTCCTGGAGCGCCGCGAATGGCTCGGCTATTACGCCGAGTTTGTCGTCGTGGCGCTCGCGACGGTCGCCATTGTGTTGCTCGTGCTTCCGCGCTCGAAGGGCTTCTGGATTTCGATTCTCTGGTGGAACTCCAAGCCGAGAGACCGGTAGCGTCGCGAAGATGGACCTTTTCCCTTGGGCCTGGGCCGGCTTCACGTTGACGGCGGCGGCCAGCCAGACTTTGCGCAACGCGGTGCAGCACGATCTCGTCCAGCACATCGGCGCGCGCAACGCGACATTCGTGCGCTTCCTGTTCGGCTTTCCCTTCTCCTTGAGCTTTCTCGCGCTGGCGTGCCTCGTGACGGGCGCGCTTGCGCCCATGCCGGGCGCGACCGCGCTTCTTTATGTCGTGTTCGCCTCGGCGGCGCAGGTTCTCGCGACGGCGCTGATGCTGCTGGCCATGCGCGACAATTCCTTCGTCGTCGCCACGGCGCTGACCAAGACCGAGGCCGTCCAGATCGTCGTTTTCGGCGTGGTGTTTCTGGGCGATTCCGCGCCGCCGGCGCTGCTGCTCGCGGTGACGCTCGCGACGCTCGGCGTCTTCGTGCTCGCTTTTCCGCGCGCGTCGATTTTCGTTCGGCGCGACGCGCGTTCAAACTGGCGGGCGGCCGGCTACGGACTGGCCTCCGCGGCGACGTTCGGATTGTCGACGGTGGCTTTTCGCGCCGGCGTTCTCGCGCTCGGCGGCGCGTCCTTCGTCGTCGCGGCGGCCGAGGAGCTGGCGTTGGCGCTCACCCTGCAAACGCTCGTCATCTTGTGCTGGCTTGCTTTCGCCGACCGCGCCGGGCTCGCGGCGATCGCGCGCGAATGGCGCTCGTCGCTGTCGGCGGGATTTCTCGGCGCCTTCGCGACGCAGTTCTGGTTCCTGGCCCTCGCGCTGGAGAGCGCGGCGCGGGTGCGCACGCTGGGCCTCGCGGAGGTAATCTTCGCTCAGCTCATCACCCATCGCTTCTTCGCGCAGCGGACAAGCGGACGCGAAGCCTTTGGGATTCTCCTCATTCTGGCGGGCGTGGCGCTCGCGCTCAATCGAGGATGAAGCTTGCATTCGCGGCGCGTCTGTTACGCCGGCTCCGCATCCGTGTCGCTACCACTATCGAGCGCCGGTACACTTGATCGCATGAACGGCGGTAGACCGTCCTTCTCGTATTGGGCCATCGACGCCCTGCGACTTGCCTCCATGCGTTCCAAAAGCGCTCTCGCCTTGGCTTCCTCCTCTGCCGGAAGCGGTTTCGAGAGGATCGGGCCGAACGTTTCTGAGTATTGGCGGTCGACACCGGCGAACGAGAAGTCGTTCTCCCAGCCGTGCTCGAAGACATATCCCAATAAGGTGAGGCATCCTGACGGAAGCTCTTTGCCCTTCCGAAACTGGGCGTAGAGCCACAGCACAATATCGGCAACCTGAATCCCCGGACACTGCGAATCCTCGTGCACGCTAAAGTTGCTCCCCGGCACCATTTGGAGACGATAGGTCTCGCCGGCCCAGTGGATCTCTTCTGGCGAGGCATTTGAGAACATCCCGTGCCACATTTCGATCGTCTTCTGGAACTCGCTTTGCTGGTCGTGCGAGATCCGCGCTACAGGCCTGTTCCAATCCCTTGAGAGACCGTCCAAGCCATGAAGGAGGTTCGTAAAGGCGACTAGGTTGGGGAAGTGGCCTTGTTTTGCGATCTTCTTATCCGTGTGGATTTGGATCGACTCCGGATGGATCCGCGCCCACTCCAAGCCCTCCGCGAGGATTTGCCTCGACCTCTGGTCGGGAACCCGGCCGATGTTTAGCTGCAAGGCCTCGCAAACCTGCGGTAGCATTTCGTAAGCCTTCTTCTCGTTCGGTTCGAGAATGCACTTCCAGAAAAGCCTTGCAGTTTCCTCGTCAATCATTACCGCGAGTTTGAATGCGAGCATCAACCGTAACGCCCGAAAGTTGTAATGGTGCCAACCGACGGCCGCATTCTCTCCCGAGTCGAACAGGGAATCGAACATTTTGCTAGCGAGCAGGTACTTCTTCTCCACGCGCGAGATGAAGAAGTGCGCTTTCGCGCTTTTGAAAAGTCGAAGGAGCTCTGCCGACACGCTCTCCAGCCGGTGAATTCCTAGCTCCTTTCCGTGCAACGAAGAAGTGCCGAAAGTCGCAGCGATAGCGCGTGTGCGTTCGCCAAAGGCGATATCGAAGTCGCCTTTTGTGATCAACGCACCCGTGAAAAAATCTGGCTGCACCCGGTCGAACAGGTTGTGCCCCGTGTTCCCGGTTTCGTCCACATACGCATAGATAGGCAACTTCGACTCGCCCATTTC
>JBAWEN010000351.1:0-3437 GCA_049591215.1 Methylocystis sp.
AAGAAGGACCGCGTCGACGACGCCCTCAACGCCACCCGCGCGGCGGTCGAGGAAGGCGTTTCGCCGGGCGGCGGCGTGGCGCTCCTGCGCGCCATCGTGGCCCTTGACGCCGTGCAGGTCGCCAACACCGATCAGAAGACCGGCGTCGACATCGTGCGCAAGGCGATCCAGACCCCGGCCCGCCAGATCGTCGACAATGCCGGCGGCGACGGTGCCGTCGTGGTTGGCAAGCTGATCGAAGCCACGGAATACGGCTACGGCTTCGATGCGCAGAACGGCGTCTACGGCGACCTCGTGAAGCTCGGCATCATCGATCCGACCAAGGTCGTGCGCACCGCGTTGCAGGACGCGGCGTCGATCGCCGGCCTGATCGTCACCACCGAGGCGACGATCACCGAGGCCCCCAAGAAGGACTCGCCGCAGTTGCCGGGCGGCCACGGCGGCATGGGCGGCATGGACTTCTAAATCCGCATTCCGCTTCGCGACAAAACAGAAGGCCCCGGTTATTCCGGGGCCTTTTGTTTTGTGACAATGGCCGCGTCGCGAAACGCGTTGCGCCGCAACATGACGAATCCCGCGCAGCGGCTCGGCTTGCGTTGGAAATTGTTGCAGGATAAGCCAAGCTCGTTTACGATCTGTCGCAAGAGACGCCTAAGCTAGAGGCGTCCGAAAAGCGACGGGGGACAGCGCGATGTCAAGTCACTTGGATCACGGCTACGGGGATGCCGGCGCGGATTACAGCGACCATCTGAAAACCTATAAAGGCTTCCTGAATCTGCTGATCTACGCCACCGGCGGGTCGGTCCTCACCCTCATTCTCATGTATTTCTTCCTGGCGCGCTAAACGCGAGCGCCCCAAGGCCAAACCGTCATGGACGACCATCATGGGCGGCCGCGATGGAGCATGCGCCTTGGCGCGATTGGAGTCCCGAATGCGCATCGCTGTCCTCGCCGAAACCGATAAATCCGAACCCCGCGTCGCCGCGACGCCGGAAACCGTCAAGAAATTCATCGGACTCGGCGCGGAAATCGCCGTGCAAGCGGGGGCCGGACAGGGGTCGGGCTTTTCCGACGCCGATTACGCCGCCGCCGGAGCGAAAATCGGCGCTTCCGCGGCCGAGACGGCGACAGCGGCGGACGTGATCTTGCGCGTGCGCCGTCCCTCGGGCGGCGAAATCAAAGGCGCGAAAGGCGGCGCGGCGGTAGTCGCCATCCTCGATCCTTTCGGCCACGAATCCGCGCTCAAGGAACTCGCGGGCGCCGGCGCGACGGCTTTCGCGATGGAGCTCATGCCGCGCATCACCCGCGCGCAGTCGATGGACGTTTTGTCCTCGCAGGCCAATATCGCCGGCTATCGCGCCGTCATCGACGCCGCCGCCGAATATGGCCGCGTCCTCCCGATGATGATGACGCCGGCCGGCACGGTTCCGGCGGCGCGAGTCTTTATCATGGGCGTCGGCGTGGCGGGACTGCAGGCCATCGCCACCGCGCGCCGGCTTGGCGCGATCGTCACGGCGACCGACGTGCGTCCGGCCACCAAGGAGCAGGTCGAGTCGCTCGGCGCGAAGTTCATCGCGGTCGAAAACGACGAATTCAAACAGGCCGAGACGTCGGGCGGCTACGCCAAGGAAATGTCCGCCGAATATCAAGCCGCGCAGGCGGAGCTGATCGGCGCCCATATCGCCAAGCAGGACATCGTAATCACAACGGCGCTGATCCCGGGCCGTCCGGCGCCCAAGCTCGTCTCGGCCGCGCAGGTTCACGCGATGCGCGCCGGTTCGGTGATCGTCGATCTCGCCGCGGAGCGCGGCGGCAATTGCGAATTGACCAAGCCCGGCGAGACGGTCGTGGTCGACGGCGTGAAGATTATCGGAGCCTTCAACCTCGCGGGACGACTGGCGTCGACGGCCTCCAGCCTCTACGCCAAAAACCTGCTGGCCTTCGTCGAGACGATGATCTCCAAGGAAACCAAAAAATTGGCGATCAATTGGGACGACGAGCTGGTGAAGGCCACTTGTCTCACTCGCGACGGCGCCGTAATCGACCCGCGCTTTCAACCCAAAGCCTGAGCCGGCAAGAACATCCACCAGAGAAGGGCGCTAAGCGATGGCCAACGACTCAACGCAGCAATTGCTGGAAAAGGCGCAAGCCGCCGCGGAAGCCGCGCGGCATCTGGCGGACCAGGCGCAAACCTATTCCGAACAACTCGCCCAGACCGCGGCCGCCGCGACGGCGCATGGGCTTGGCGGCGGCGCGATCGACCCGGTTGTGTTCCGGCTGGCGATATTCGCGCTGGCGGTGTTCGTCGGCTATTACGTCGTCTGGTCGGTTACCCCTGCCCTGCATACGCCGCTGATGTCGGTGACCAACGCGATTTCCTCGGTGATCGTCGTCGGCGCGCTGCTGTCGGTGGGCGTCGAAGCCTCCTCGACGGCCGATACCGGAGCGGGTTGGGCCCGCTGGTTCGGTTTCATCGCGCTCACCCTCGCCAGCGTGAACATCTTCGGCGGCTTCCTCGTCACCGAGCGCATGTTGTCAATGTATAAGAAGAAGGGCTAACGGCATGAGCGCCAATCTCACGGCCCTTCTCTATCTCGCGTCGGGCGTTCTGTTCATTCTCGCGCTGCGCGGCCTCTCGTCGCCGGCGACTTCGCGGCAGGGCAATCAGTACGGCATGATCGGCATGGCGATCGCCGTGGCGACGACGCTGCTGTTGCATGTTCCGAGCTTTACGAGCTTGCTGCTGATCGTCGTCGGCGTCGGGATCGGCGGCGGAATCGGCGCCACCGTCGCGCGGCGCATTCCGATGACGTCGATGCCCGAACTGGTCGCCGGCTTTCACGCACTGGTCGGCCTCGCGGCCGTGCTGGTCGCCGGAAGCGCGTTCTTCGCGCCGCACGCTTTCGGCATTGGCTCGCCGGGCGATATCGAGGGCGGCAGCCTGTTCGAAATGTCGCTGGGCGCGGGGATCGGCGCGATCACCTTCACCGGCTCGATCATCGCCTTTCTAAAGCTCTCCGAACGCATGACCGGCAAGCCGATCCTGCTGCCCGAGCGCCATACGATCAACATTCTGCTGGGCGTCGGAATACTCGCCTGCATCGCGCTTTTCGTCGGCTCCGAAAGCGGAATCTGGCTGTTCCTGCTGATCGCGCTTTCGCTGGTGGTCGGCGTGACGCTGATCATCCCGATCGGCGGCGCCGACATGCCGGTGGTCGTGTCGATGCTCAACTCATACTCCGGCTGGGCGGCGGCGGGCATCGGCTTCACGCTGGGCAATCTGGCGTTGATCATCACCGGCGCGCTGGTGGGCTCGTCGGGCGCGATCCTCTCCTACATCATGTGCAAGGCGATGAACCGCTCCTTCATCTCCGTCATTCTCGGCGGATTTGGCGGCGAGGTCGCGGCCGTGGGCGGAGCCAAGGAAACGCGCCCGG